>JAAWLQ010000513.1 GCA_022797995.1 Lachnospiraceae bacterium | reverse complement strand
TATACGGCGCTGGATATTGTGGCCCGCAAGCGCAGAATGCAGGGGTATAACGTGCTTTATCCCATGGGATGGGATGCGTTCGGACTTCCCACGGAGAATTATGCCATCAAGAATCACATTCACCCGAAGATTGTGACGAAAAACAATGTGGAGCGTTTCAAGGGACAGCTTCATGCGCTGGGCTATTCCTTTGACTGGGAGAGGGAGATTAATACCACGGATCCGGAATACTATAAGTGGACTCAGTGGATTTTCCTGAAGCTTTTCAAGGCGGGACTTGCCTACAAGACGGAGATGCCCATCAACTGGTGTACCTCCTGTAAGGTGGGCCTTGCCAATGAGGAGGTAGTAAACGGTGTCTGCGAGCGCTGCGGCGCGGAGGTGGTCCGCAAGGTCAAGAGCCAGTGGATGCTGAAAATCACGGAGTATGCGGATAAGCTTCTGCAGGGCCTTGACACGGTGGATTACATTGAGAGGGTCAAGGTCTCCCAGAAGAACTGGATCGGCAAATCCCAGGGGGCGGAGGTTGATTTTACCATTACGGGAAAGGAAGAAAAGCTCCGCATTTACACCACAAGGCCGGACACACTTTTCGGGGCCACCTATATGGTAGTTTCCCCGGAACATCCTCTCATTGAGAAGTACAGGGATGAGATTCAGAATTACGATGCGCTGGCGGCTTACAGAGAGCAGGCGGCAAAGAAATCTGACTTTGAGCGCACGGAGCTGGCAAAGGACAAGACTGGTGTGCAGATTGACGGTCTCACGGCCACCAATCCGGTAAACGGCAAAGAGATTCCCATCTGGATATCCGACTATGTGCTTATGACTTACGGGACGGGCGCCATCATGGCGGTTCCCGCCCATGACGACAGAGACTGGGATTTCGCGAAGAAATTCGGCCTTCCCATTATCGAGGTGGTGGCCGGAAGCCCGGTGAGCGTACAGGAAGCAGTCTATACCGATGTGGAGACAGGGACCCTTGTGAATTCCGATTTCCTGGATGGGCTGTCCGTGGCGGATGCCAAGAAGAAAATCATTGCCTGGCTTGAGGAAAAAGGCCTTGGCACCAGCAAGACCAATTTCAAGCTCCGTGACTGGGTATTCTCCAGACAGCGGTACTGGGGTGAGCCCATTCCCATTGTGAAATGTGAGAAATGCGGCTTTGTTCCTCTGGACGAAAGCGAGCTTCCGCTGATGCTTCCCGAGGTGGAGTCCTACGAACCCACCGACAACGGGGAGTCCCCGCTGGCTTCCATGACCGAATGGGTGAACACCACCTGTCCCTGCTGCGGAGGTCCTGCAAAGCGGGAGACGGATACCATGCCTCAGTGGGCAGGCTCCTCCTGGTATTTCCTCCGGTATACGGATCCGAAAAATGAGAAGGCGCTGGCAAGTAAGGAAGCGCTGGAGTACTGGATGCCTGTGGACTGGTACAACGGCGGTATGGAGCATACCACACTGCACCTGCTGTACTCCAGATTCTGGCACAGATTCCTCTATGACCAGAAGGAAGTGCCCTGTCCGGAGCCTTATCAGAAGAGAACCAGTCATGGCATGATTCTGGGTTCCAACGGAGAGAAAATGTCCAAATCCAGAGGAAATGTGGTGAATCCTGACGATATCGTCAGAGATTACGGGGCCGACACGCTGCGTACCTATGAGATGTTTATCGGCGCCTTTGACCTGAGCGCCGCATGGAGCGAGGACGGTGTGAAGGGCTGCCGCCGGTTCCTGGAGAGAGTCTGGAAGCTGCAGGATATGCTGGTGGAAGGCGAGGAATACAGCGATGACCTGGAGACGAAGATGCATCAGACCATCAAGAAGGTATCCGGTGATTTCGAGAATCTGAAGTTCAATACCGCTATCGCCGCCATGATGTCTCTGATCAATGAATTTTACCGGAAAAATGCCGTCACAAGGGGAGAGTACAGGACGCTTCTCACACTGCTGAACCCGGTGGCGCCTCACATTACCGAGGAGCTGTGGCAGGCGGCGGGCTTTGAGGGCAGAATCTACCAGACGGCATGGCCTTCCTACGTGGAGGAAAAAACCGTTGAGAACATGGTGGAAATCGGCGTGCAGGTGAACGGTAAAATAAGGGTGACTATTTCCGTGCCGAAGGATTCGGAGAAGGACGCGGTCATTGCCGCGGCCAAAGAAGCTCTGGGAGACAAGCTGACAGGAAATATCGTGAAAGAAATCTATGTTCCGGGCAGAATTGTGAATATTGTGGCAAAGTAATCTGCTGTGAAAAGGACAAGGGACCGTCTTGTGAGTCCCTTGTCCTTTGTAAACAAAATCAGCCCGGTACAGCCGTGGCCGGAGATATTACTGCCCTGCTTTCGGGGTCTCAGGTGCGGAGCCGGCGCCGCGGCTTTTCTCCAGTATCTTATCGATCTGCTGCAGCTCGTCGCGGCTGCTGTGCTTCCGGATAGCCGCGATGGCGGCATTCATCTCCTGGGGAGTGAAGGTCAGATTTTCCTGTTTGGCCTTTTTCAACATGGGCAGAGCAAAGGCCATCATTTCCTTCTGGCTTTTTCCATGTCCTTTTGCAAAGAGATCTTCTACAAATTTCAGTTTCTTTTCCGGAATATCCTTTACGAGAGGGTCTGTCATCCAGACAGGCCTGGTATCATTTTCCATAAAACGCTCCTTTTCTGATTTATA
>JAAWLQ010000528.1 GCA_022797995.1 Lachnospiraceae bacterium | reverse complement strand
GGTGGACAGCCCGGAGGAGTATGTCCATCATGTTCTGGAGAACAGTGAGGAATTCTATCTGGACGGGTTCATCGAACAGTTTGTGGACATGGAACGGATGGCAAAAGCCCTGATGGCGGAGACCGGGGCCGTGGAGACCTTCCATGGGATCGTGACCAGTGATAAATGGCGTTTCCGGTCTTTTGCGGAAGAACTGGTCACCACTCGTTTCATAAGCCCCTTGGAGGGAAATTTTTATGAGGAAGATGAATGGGGCAGTATGGAAGGGACACCATCTGTTCTGGACGGAAGGGAGCTGATGCAGTATGCAGGATTTATCCAGGAATGTCTGGAGAAAGAAGACTGGTCCAGAGAAGGAGAACGGGGGCTGGCGGAATATCTGGACAACCGGCTTCTGAGGCAGCGGATAGACAGTATATTTCCCGGCATTGAGGAGATTGGTGGCCGCCTGTATGGAGTGGCAACGGTAGTGAGCCGGGGAGGCCTGGACCAGCAGGAGATGGAGGCTGTCATGGAATACTGGAGCGGACAGGCTTCCGATGGCTGGGGCGAAGGGTTTGAACAGCGGGAGATTAAAGTGGACGAAGGGGAACTGTATGTCAGCTTCTGGCAGTCTGATGATACCTATGAGATTCTGCCGGAGGATACCTTCCGTGACCGGCTTCAGGAACAAAGCAGTCTTCAGATGGGAGGGATGTAGATGTATGTGACAATCGTGGCAAAGGAATATGAAAAGCACCCAAAATATAACGGCGTGGAGCTGAAGGTCCCCGCCACCAGGGAAACTGTGCAGGATGCCATGGAACGGGCAAGGGTGCAGTGGCCGGGGAAATACCGGATGATCACCTTCCGTGACTGGCCCGCATTTTTGCGGGAGCGTCTGGCCAGGATGGGTGCGGATGTGCGGGAAGTCAGTTTTCTTGCGGGCAGGATCGGACAAATGGATCAGGAGGATCTTTTCAGGTATGAAGGGCTCCTGTCCTGCGTTGAGGCGGAGCGGGGAGGGCAGTGTTCTATCAAGGATCTGATTAATGCCAGTTACAGCCTGGAGTACTTTGAATTCCTGCCCGGAATCGTAAGGGATACGGACCTGGGGGAGAATGCCGTGGATGGTGGTCTTATGCAGATATTGGATGGCCTGCCGGATGAAGTGACAGCACTCCTGAATCTGTCAAAGGTAGGGGCCTGTATCCGGGAGTCGGAAAAAGGGGTTTTTACAAAGGAAGGTTACTGCTTCCGCTTAAGAGAGGGATGGCAGGAGGTTTATAACGGCCAGAAGCTGCCAGAGAAGGAGACGGAAGAGGAAGCGGTTTTGTCTGTCCGGATTGGTAACAGGGAGCACCCGGAGGAGGAAGGGAAATGGCTTACCCTGCCCTGTGACAGGGAAGGGATAGACTCTGTCCGCAGGAGCCTGCAGGCGGAATCAGCCGGACAGTACCGGATCCTGGAAGTCAGGAGCATCGTTCCCGCCTTTGAACGGCACATCAGCCCGGATGAGGACATCGAAGTGCTGAATGAATTGGCAGAGAAAGTAGATGAGATGGGGACCGGGGAACTTTTGAAATACAAAGCTGTCCTGGAGTTTGATGACTGGACAGGGGCAGAGCGGGCACTGTGGCTGACAGACCGGCTGGAATGTTATTCGCTGGATCCCAAACAGGTCTGCTATGGGGATTACGGAGTGGAATGCCTGGAGGGCTGCTGCGTGGACTGTTCGGATCCGGCTTTCCGGGATTTCCCATTTGAGGAATATGGCAGGAGACAGTATGAGAAGATCGGAATGAAGCTGACTGCCTATGGATCCGTATTTGTGAACCAGATGCCGGAACTGTTCCAGGCCGGACAGGACAGCCGGGATCAGAAGATGGGAGGAGGCCCCTGCCAGACCATGTGACAAACCTGACCATGTAAATGGTGATACAGAGTGGAGGTGAGAACGTATCAACAGTTTTATTTCGTGGGTTGGCGGGAAAAAAGCACTCCGGAAGGTGATCTATGACATGTTCCCTGCCCGCTATGACCGTTACATTGAGGTGTTCGGGGGAGGCGGCTGGGTTCTGTTCGGCAGGCCGCCAGATGGGAGGGTGATGGAGGTCTATAATGACTTTAATTCCAACCTGGCCAACCTGTATTCCTGTGTGAAGGAACAGACCTGGGAATTCCTGCGGGACCTGGGGTTCCTGCCGTTAAACAGCCGGGACGAGTTCACGGTGATTCGGCAGTTTCTGGAGAAAGGGGAGTTTGATGCCCGTTTCATGGCCAGGGAACTGGAGTTGGCAGAGCACAACCTGCCCCTGCCGGAGTTTGAGGATATCCGGTCTTTGATGCTGGAAAACGCATCCCCTGGGGATGTGCGGCGGGCAACGGCCTTTTATAAGCTGATTCGGTACAGCTACGGGAGCGGCTGTACCTCCTATGGCTGCCAGCCCTTTGATGTGCGGAAGACCTTTTCCCTGATCTGGGAGGCATCCAGGAGGCTTGCGGGTACCGTCATAGAGAATAAGGACTTTGAGGCGCTCATCCGGCAGTATGACCGGGAGAACGCCTTTATTTATTGTGACCCGCCCTATTACATGACAGAGGACCATTATGCGGTGGAGTTCCCGAAACAGGACCATGTGCGTCTGCGTGATACCTTAAATGCCTGCCAGGGGAAATGGATGGTCAGCTACAA
>JAAWLQ010000512.1 GCA_022797995.1 Lachnospiraceae bacterium | reverse complement strand
TGGAAGCAGGTAAGATTCGGAAGATATACTATGGACTATTCCGGATGCGAGATTATTGCTGCCTGTAATGCAATTCTGTCCCTTGGGGAGAGGATGACAGAACAGGAAATTATGGATTTCATCAGTATTTATGAGAAAAAGGGAGCTGTTTTATTCGGAGGCTGGGGTGTGGCTCCCGGAGCCATCTTCCATTTTTTTGAAGAAAGAGGTTATGAACCCGCAATGACCTGCAGTACGGATCCCGGGGAGATCAATAGAATGGGAGAGGTCTATCGCACTGTCATCATCACCGTATACAATGACGGGAAGGATATCACAAAACAGATTCACACCATGAATGTGTCGAAAGATGGTAGAAACCGTTTTGTTCTTCACAACAGCTACCGGAGGGACAGGGATGGCAGCTATACCATGGGGATACCGCATGCCTCTTTATATGAGGCTATCAAAGGCCTGCATGGCGGGTCAGCCGTGCCAATATGCATTATAGGAATCAATCACGGAAGCGAAAGCTTGCTTGCTTCTCCGGGGCAGGTATGGTAAACTTTTTATCATAGATGGTTTTCACAGGAGCCAGAAGGGGGGATGCCGGAGATGAACAAACGCTTTAACGTTACAGGTCTGTGTATACCACAAAAGCATTATATGGTCAATTTGACGGAGCGGTTAGTGCAGGTAAAAGAGATGGTGGATGAGGGCGCATATTTTACCATCCATCGCGCACGGCAATATGGGAAGACCACGCTGCTTTATGCACTGGAATCCTATCTGCGGGCAGACTATCTGGTGATAAGGATTGATTTCCAGAAAATGGATGCTGTGAAGTTTGAAACCGGAAACAGTTTTGCTCTTTCCTTTGCTGCCTGCTTTCTCAGCGAACTTGCCAGAATCGAAGAAGCAGAGACAGCAGACTTAAGCCGGGACAACTCCTATTCTCTCTATGAGCTGTTTGAGAATCTGAACCATATCTGCATACTTTCCGGCAGGCCTGTGGTTCTGATGATAGATGAGGTGGACAGCGCTTCCAATAATCAGGTGTTTCTTGATTTTCTGGCGCAGCTCAGATATTGTTATCTGGAGCGGGAGGCCAGGGGGACCGCTACCTTTCAGTCCGTTATCCTGGCAGGAGTGTATGATGGCTTAAAGGGGAAGATCAGGCCTGAGGATGCAGGGAAAACAAACAGCCCGTGGAATATAGCGGCAGATTTTGATGTGGATATGAGTTTTTCTCAGGCAGATATTGCCGGAATGCTTGAGGAATATGAAGATGATTATCATACGGGAATGGACATTGCCGGAATAGCGGCCCTGCTGTATGCCTATACCTCCGGCTATCCATTTCTGGTGTCCCGGCTGTGTAAGCTGATGGATGAGAAAGTCGCCGGAAGTGAAAACCTTTCCACAAAGTGGGAGGCCTGGACGAAAGAAGGTTTTCTGGCGGCAGTCAGGATGCTTCTTACGGAAGAAAACACTTTGTTTGAATCCATGGACAATAAGCTGATCGACTATCCGGATTTAAAACAGATGCTGAAGGAGCTTTTACTTCTGGGGAAGCCGATTGAAAACATTCCCGGAAATCAGAGCATGCGGATGGCGGTTATGTTTGGTTTTGCCATTGTACACAATGGCCTTTTATGTGTGGCAAATCGGATATTTGAGACCAGGCTCTATAATGGCTTTCTGTCCGAGGAGAGCCGGACCAGCGAAATCTCACAGCTTGCCCTGGCAGAAAAAAGTCAGTTCATCAGGGACGGGAAACTGGATGTGGAGCTGTTGAATCGAAAATTCGTGGATTATTATACGGAGATATTCGGCGATTATGGAGAAAAATTCCTGGAGGATGATGGGAGGCGGATTTTTCTTCTGTTTGTTCGCCCTATCATAAATGGAAAGGGAAATTATTACATTGAGGCCAGAACCAGAAACTACCGGCGAACGGATGTGATCATTGATTTTCAGGGGCAGCAATCAGTGATCGAGCTGAAAATCTGGCGGGGGAATGAATATCATTCCAGAGGGGAAGAGCAGCTGGCCGAATATTTAGACTATTATCAGTTAAAAAGAGGGTATATGGTCAGTTTTAATTTCAACAAAAAGAAGCAGACGGGCATCCGGGAGATTGTCTTAGGAGACAAAATTCTGGTGGAAGCAGTTGTTTAGTAGTTTCTTACGGAGAGGGAGAAGAGAAGAATGAAACATGAGAGAAGCAGTTTTACCAACAGGATCGGATTTGTGCTGGCAGCGGCCGGCTCGGCTGTGGGACTGGGAAATATCTGGAGATTTCCCTATCTGGCGGCAAAATACGGCGGCGGCATTTTCCTGCTGGTGTATCTGATTTTGGCTGTCACTTTTGGGTTTGCGCTGATGATCACGGAGATTGCCGTTGGGAGAAAGACGGGGCAAAGCTGTATCGGCGCATATAAGACTTTGAGCAGGAAGTTCAGCTTTCTGGGATGGATTGCCGCTTTGGTGCCGGTCATTATCGCGCCATATTATTGTGTCATCGGCGGCTGGGTGATCAAGTATTTCTTTGAATTTTTGAGAGGACAAGCCGCAAGGACTGCGGAGGATACCTTTTTTACCAATTTTATCAGCGTGGCAGAGGGCGGAATTCTGGGAAATCCTCTTCTCTGGTTTGCGATTTTTGTACTGCTTACGGCTGCTGTGGTGATTTT
>JAAWLQ010000511.1 GCA_022797995.1 Lachnospiraceae bacterium | reverse complement strand
GCTTTCACGGTCGTGACAAAGGCCGCGCTTCCGAAAAGCAGCTCAGGTCCGGGAGTTTTCTTTAATTTCCTGCGCACCTCTTCCGGCTTGTCCGTATCTATAAATACATACCCAGGCAAGAGATTTTCTCTCACTGTCATCCACTTTCCGCCATATTTTTTCCTGCGGCTTCTGGTCAGGTGAAAGCATCTCGCATTTATTTCTTCCGAAAGCAGGCCGGATACAAAAGCTTCTGTTCTTGCTTCATTCCCGTCTTTCACATGCACCGCGCACCACATACGGCTATCTTCGCCTTCCCTTTCCTGACTCTTCATCCAGACCCTGTGCCAGAATTCCATTTCCGCTGCTTTTCCGTTTCTCCTCTGTTTGTCTTCCGATATTCCGTTTCCTCCATATTCCCGTAGAGGCCGGATTTTCATTCAAACCTATAAGAGGTTTCGTAACCTATCCTCTGGTTCGCATCCGGAGGTTCCGACTATCCTGAAAGCCTGCAAATTCAAGGAATACTTACACGCAAGTGTAAAAAAATGTATACTTTTTTTCATAAAAACTCTTGCAAATGGATATGATGTATGTTATAGTGAAATCTGGTTTGAGAAGGCCTGTTTTTGTTGCATTTGCACAAAAAACATTTTGCTGTTTTTATATTAAGATTGCTTTCGAACGATATTAAGACGAAAGAAGGCTGTGCAGAAAAGTATACCTTTTTGCACAGCCTGTTATGATTTATTATGAAAAAATCCGTTTTTACACGTCCTGCTCTGCCATCCGCGCCTCCACCCATTTCATAAAGGTATGGCTGCTGATTCCCAGCTTTCTGCCGGCGGCTCGCGCCGAACAGCTCCCGGCCGTCCACAGTTCATAGATCTCCTCGAACTCCGGTGCCACTTCCTTTGGTCTCCGACCAAACTTTACACCCCGCTGTCTTGCGGCCTGTATTCCTTCTGCCTGACGCTGCCTGATATTGGTACGCTCGGTCTCCGCCATATATGACATAAGGGTCAGCATAAGCTGGGCAACCACGCGCCCCATCAGATCCTTATTCAGATCTCCCAGAAGCGGAATGTCGAGAATGATGATTCCCACCTGTTTCTCCACAGTGATAAAGCGCCATTGTTCCAGAATCTCATCAAAGTTACGCCCCAGTCTGTCCAGACTTTTAATCACAAGGGTATCTCCCTTCTGAAGTCTGCTGACCATCTCCCTGTAACCCGGCCGATCAAAATCCTTTCCTGATTTCCGGTCAGAATACACATTTCCATCCGATATGCCGCATTCCTTCATGGCAATTCGCTGGCGGTCTTCATTCTGTTCCTTTGTTGAGACTCGGATATATCCGTACATCCTTCCTTCATTCCCGTTCCCCATGCCGACTGCTGTGGTCTCTGTCATAAGGCTTCCTCCTTGTAGTAAAAAGAATATCTTCTTATTTTAATAGAAATCGGAATATGAAAAAAGGGAAAGAAGCCTCCTATACAAAATGAACCTACAAACCTGCCGTCTACCTGGAATCTTTCCTGCCCAGCGCCGCCACAATACTGTCAATTCCCAGCAAAATCAGGTAAACCGCCACCACATACCCCATGAATCTCATGGTCATAAAGGTCAGCACAGGATTGAAAAACATCAAAATACCCAGAACCAGCCCGGCTATATTGACAATCAAAGCAAAATAGTAGAAAAACTTTTGTCCCGCCATGCGAATTATGTACACGTGGGCCAGGCGGGAAATGCAGTGAGCAATGAACCAGACAGGAAACAACAGGGACAATATCCACCTGCCGGCACCGGGATAGAGTAAAAGCATGCAGCCGCACATCACGCTTAAGATACCGGAAATCAGGGACACCAAAGGCGCAAAGCCTGTATATTTTTCCAGCCTGATATAGGTCAGGATGTCGTCCACACCTGTAATCAGTGCAATCAGGCCATAAATCACCACAATCCCCGTGAGCAGACTGCCGGGGCGCAAAAACGTAAATATGCCAAGCAAAATCAGTAAGGCCCCTACAGCCAGCTCCATCCATACAAATCCGGAATATTTCTTCATTACCATGTACCATCCTTTCTCTGCATACTTTTTTCAATACTTTTTTATTGATGAGCTTTTGCAATTTTTATACCCTGTCCACCGCTTTTCTTCCAAGAATCTCCATGAACTCTTCCCCGGTAATGGTCTCTTTCTCATAGAGAAATGCCGCCAGTTCATCCAGCTTCCCTCGATTGTCCTTCAGAATCTCCTTTGCTTTTTCATGCTGTTTTTTCACCAGCTCCACCACCTGTCTGTCGATATCCTTCTGGGTGTCCGCGGAGCAGGCCAGGGAGGTATCCCCGCCCAGATACTGATTGGTGACAGTTTCCATGGCCACCATATCGAACTCATCGCTCATACCATATCGGGTAATCATGGCTCTGGCAAGCTTTGTGGCCTGTTCAATGTCATTGGAGGCACCGGTGGTGATTTCACCGAAAACGATTTCCTCCGCAGCACGGCCGCCGGTGAAGGTGGCAATCTTATTCTCAATCTCCTGTTTGGTCATAAGCACCTTATCGTTCTGCTCCACCTGCATGGTGTACCCCAGAGCACCGGATGTCCGGGGAATAATTGTAATCTTCTGTACCGGTGCGGAGTGGCTCTGCATGGCCGCCACCAGAGCATGTCCGATTTCGTGGTA
>JAAWLQ010000510.1 GCA_022797995.1 Lachnospiraceae bacterium | reverse complement strand
GCATTCCGGTATGTTGTCTCCTTCACTTTGGCAAAGCTGAGCATGATGACAGGGTAAGTGCCCTGCAGAGCCCTGTATTTCTCCTCCTCCCATATGCGCAGCCCCCGGAACAAATCTTCCCTGCCCGCATATTCCACGGAAAAGAATTTCTCCAACATATTTATGTTCAGTGTCTTGCCAAATCTTCTGGGACGGGTAATCAACGTTACGCTGTCCCCACGCTCCCACCATTCTTTGATGAAGTGGGTCTTGTCCACATAGAAATAATTTTCTCTCCGAATTGATTCAAAATCCTGGTTTCCAATACTTACTGTCCTTGCCATACATACCCCTTTCCCTGCGGACCTTCTCCATGCGCTCACAGCAAACCTGCCATATGTCTTCAGTATATCGAATTCTTGCCGCGGCCGCAATGGGGAGTTTCTATTTTAAAAGGAGCTTTTAGAAGTTCTCGTAACAGTTCAGACAGGGCACTGAACTGTTACAAGTTCTCCCACAGCTTTTCTGAATACCCCTTTGCGCGTCAGACACTTCCACTCTCCCGGCATTCTCACTCCACCAGCGCAACCTGCAGCTTCATGCCAAGGGCCGCCGCAATCCGCACCATCATTTCCAGTGACGGATTATAATCGCCGCTTTCAAACCGTGTGATGTTCGTCCGCGGGATCCCGGCGCGCCTGGCCAGCTCTGCCTGCGTAATCCCCTTTTCCTTTCTGCTCCGGACGTACTGAGCCACCACATCCCTGCGCGTATCCTTCTGGCATACCTCTATCAATATCTTCTGGTCACCGTCTAAATAAATGTAATCCATTCCGCTTCCCATAATCTTTTGTCTCTCCCTATATTTCCAGTCGTTTTCTCATATGTTTTATCACGGCAGAGAATTCTGCACAGAACTCCTCTCCTGTCACATACTCAATTCTCTCCACGCACATATACATCTGTCCTTTTTTCGTCTGCACCTTTAAGATGTCTCCGGGAACTACCGCCGCTTTCAGAGTATATGTCCAGGAATACCTTCTGCCCTTCTTTCTCTTCCATGTCCCCTTGTTCTGCACTACATGCCGGCCCATAACTACTTTTCTCAGAGGGCGGTCCGAGAATGCTTCGTAAATGTCGGGACGAATCCCATATTTTCTTGCAAGAAGATAGGAAGTATATCCGTCTCTCAGCTTCTTCTCCTCGTCCACTACAATGCCATGGGCCAGCCCGTGGGAAGACTGGTAATATGCCTCATAATAATCCAGCTTTGCAGCTGACGGTTCCGCCATATCATCCAGCCGTATCTGGTCCAGAGGACATACATCCTTCCGATTCGCGATGGAGATATATGCCAGCCTGTCCTTCAGCCAGTCCGCACTATTCAGGGCTTCGCAAGCGGCAAATACCTTATGGTCTCTGTCATCTGCCGTTACCGGCCTGTACAGATTCATGATGCCGCTGTATGTGAGCCCGTAATCCAGCAGGAAATGATCAATTCTCCGGATCAGCTTCTCCAGTTCACTTCCCTCATTTTCTCTTCCGTTTAAAAATACCGCTATACCTTCATTCAATCGCTTCTTTCCTCCTTTTGCAAAAAAGAATCATATAAGATACACTCATTTAAACGAAGTGTATCTTATATGATACAATTTGTCAAGAAGAAAATAAGAAATATTCCCATTTCCAGTCGGCAGCCTCGGGTTTGTCGCACAAATCCGCCTTATTAACTTTTCTTCCTTAATACTCCAGATATGCTCCTTTCATGGGACTTGCCGCGTGCTGGCTGAACAGGCGCAGCGCACCGCTCTTATACTTCGGCTCCCGGGGCTTCCAGTTCCTGCGGCGCTCTTCCAGAACCGCCGCCACCTCTTCCATGGTTTTGCGCTCTCCCCCGATACCGATGATATTCAGCTTTCGCTCCTCCACGTCTATCTCAATCAGGTCGCCTTCCTCCACAAGAGCTATGGGTCCGCCGTCTACCGCCTCCGGACTGCAGTGGCCGATTACCGGTCCTGTGGATGCACCGGAAAACCGCCCGTCCGTAATCAGCGCAATGCTTTTTCCCAGCTCCTTATCACTGCTGATGGCTTCGGAGGTATAGAACATCTCCGGCATTCCGCTGCCTTTCGGCCCCTCATAGCGGATGAATACCGCATCACCCTTCTGTACCTTATGCTTCAGCACCGCATCCAGGCATTCCTCCTCACTGTCAAAAGGTCTGGCCCGCAGAACTGCCCGGAACATTTCCTTCGGACAGGCCGTGTGCTTGATGACTGCTCCCTCCGGCGCCAGATTTCCCCTCAGTATTGCTATACTTCCGTCTGTGCCAATGGCCCTGTCATAGGGTCGGATAATATCCTCCCTGGTCAGGGAAACCTGATACCGTTTGTTGAACTCTTCCAGCCATTTTTCACATCTCTCATAGAATCCGTTCTGTTTCAGATCGTCCAGATTCTCTCCTAACGTCTTCCCGGTCACGGTCATCACATCCAGATGGAGGTGCGCGCGAATCTCTTCCATGATGGCCGGAACGCCTCCCGCATAGTAGAAGCATTCTGCCGGCCAGCGTCCCGCAGGCCGGATGTCCAGAAGGTATCTGGCGTTCCTGTGCAGTCTGTCAAAGGTATCTCCCGTAATCTCAAAGCCGAACTCATGGGCAATGGCCGGAATGTGCAGCAGACAGTTTGTGCTTCC
>JAAWLQ010000509.1 GCA_022797995.1 Lachnospiraceae bacterium | reverse complement strand
TCTACCATTCTATTTACAGCATTATTACCTGCGCCGCCCACACCGACCACAATGATTCTGGCAGCAGATTCAGCATCGTTTGTCTTAATCTCAAGCAAGGGTATCTCCTCCTTTTCCAACCTCAAACCATAATCATATCTACTATCATATAATCATTTCTCAAATTTATCAACTGTTTTCTGAAAAAAATTCGTAACATTTCCGCATAGTGATATCAGTTCATTCCCCGGGTTTGAAAGCATACTTTCCACTGGCCTCATCATAGGTCTGCATCTGCAGAGTTCCGTGCTTTCCCTCAAGCTTTGCCAGGACCCCCGGAAGTACCATAAGCTTGTCTTCCAGTCTGGCCGGCTCGTTCCCAAGAGCCACTCTGATTTCGCCGAAGTATATATTGATTTCTCCGGATTTGTTGAAATATATCTTATCCGATGTGAGGCTGTATTTCTGCAGCAGTTTTGTAATGTCCAGAATCTGACTGAAAATTTCCTCATTCTCCACCGCGAGCTTTTCTCCCGTTACCATATGGTCAAATTCCAGTCCCACAATCTCCGGCACACCCACTGTTCTCACGCTGGAGCTTTCCACAACGCAGCCGTCCTTGTCAAAATACACATAGGTATCCATATATTTCACATAGCCTACCAGCGTCTTTTCATATACGATAATTTTGATGGTATCCGGCGACAGGATGTTCACATCCATCACATCCACAAAGGGAACTCCCTCTATCCCCTTATTCTTGTATTTCGCGGAAAGATAGAGAGAATTATCCCCAAACGGACCTTCCATCACAATATTTTTTATCTCTTCTTCCGTATAATGGACATTTCCTTCCACATAAACTGTCTTAATGGTATAGGTAATTCTGATATAGGTGACCACACCGGCCAGCAATATCAGTATAAGGCAGGCAGAGAAAACACCCGCATTCATTCTTTTGCTTTTAAACACTTGTCACACGCGCTCCTAACTCTCTGAAATCCCTGCCGATATTTTCATATCCGCGATAGATATAGGGACAGCCGCTGATGATAGTCTCCCCCTCCGCCATCATACCCGCAATCACCAGTGCGGCGCCGCCCCGTAACTCCCTGGCCTCCAGCCTGGCCCCCCGCAGCCCCGGGACGCCCCTGACAGCCACACTGCGGCAGCCCGCCTCTTCTATACAGGCACCCATTTTTCTCAGATCGTTCACAATTCGGAAACGATTCTCGAAAATGGTCTCTTCAATATGACTGCAGCCCCGGCCCAGTGTCTCCACAGCCAGCACGATGGACTGCAGATCTGTCGGGAAACCCGGATAAGGCGCGGTAACAATCTTCACCGGCCCGGGCCGCCCGGGCGCCTGAATATAGATTCCTTCCGGGGAAGTACATACGCGCCCTCCCATCTGCACGGCGGCAGACAGGACGGAGGCCATCTCCTCCTCCGGGGCACACTCCAGAAGCACGCTCCCGCCGACGCCGATACAGCCGAATAAATAAGTTCCCGCCACAATCCTGTCCGCCGGTATGGCAAAGGCGGTTCCGTACAGTCTCCGGCCGCCGTGTATGATTATTCTGGAGCTTCCGACACCTTCGATATATGCTCCGCAGCATTGGAGATAACAACACAGCGTCCGAATCTCCGGTTCCAGTGCGGCTCCTTCCAGAATTGTGTCACCGCAGGCCGCAACCCCGGCCAGAATCACATTCTCCGTAGCTCCGACGGAGGGAAAGGGCAGTCTGATACAGGCGCCATGCAGCTCTGAAGCCACCGCCTGAAGCCGGCCCCCGCTCTCCGTAAATTCCACGCCCATCTGTCCCAGCGCCGTCAGATGCAGATCGATAGGCCGTTCCCCAATCACGCATCCACCCGGATGCTCCATCACAAGCTCTCCGCACCGGCCAAGCAGAGCACCCAGCAGACACAGGGAAGAACGCATCCCCGTCACCGCCTCCCTGCACATTTCCCCTCTTTTCACCTGTGTGGAATCAACGACCAGGCCCGTCTCCTGCCAGTATACACTGCAGCCCAGATCTTTCAGCAGGCTGACCATGGAATACACGTCCGCTATTCTGGGACAGTTTTCGATAAAAGATCTGCCCTCCACCAGCAATGTGGCGGCCAGAACAGGCAGCGAAGCATTTTTAGAACCATGTATCCGAACCTTTCCCTGCAGGGCGACACCGCCCTGAATACGAATAGAATCCATAAACCACCATCCGGTCTTCGTTTCATTGAACTATTCTATCGTATGTGGAAAAACGGCTTTCGTACCTTGTCCCACAACAGAATCCCCTCATTGCGAAATTCTATTGTCATAAGCCACAAAATTCCCCCTCTGCAGGGAGCTGCCGCAGTCTGCCTCCTACAGTTCCTTCAGCTGGATTCTGCGGGCCACGCTTAGGACCAGCCCGATCTCTATCAGCAGAAACATGACCGAAGAGCCTCCGTAACTGATAAAGGGCAGCGAGATTCCCGTATTCGGAATCGTGTTGGTCACAACGGCAATATTCAGAATGGACTGGACCGCGATATGTCCCATGACGCCCACCACCAGCATGGCGCCAAACAGATCGGGCGCGTTGTTGGCAATCACCATCATACGCCACAGCAGCATGATGAACATCACAATGATGGCGACGGCTCCGAAGAGTCCCAGTTCCTCACAGATAATGGAAAAAATCATATCATTCTG
>JAAWLQ010000508.1 GCA_022797995.1 Lachnospiraceae bacterium | reverse complement strand
CAATAGAATCCACGCTCTGCGAGGATTCTATTGTCATGAATAAAAAAGGAGCTGTCATGTCCCGAAATACATCCATGCCCGTAAAAAAAGTTACCCTACTGGCGCTTTTCACCACACTGTCTCTTGCCATTTACGCCATCGAAAGCGCCGTTCCACCCCTTGTCCCCATTCCGGGTATCAAGCTGGGGCTTGCAAATATCGTTACCCTGGTTCTTTTGCGGCATTTCTCCGCCAGAGACGCCGCATTGGTACTGCTTGCCCGGATTCTGTTATCCGCCTTACTCTTCGGTCAGGCTCTGTCTCTGCTCTATAGTCTTGCAGGCGGATTCGTAAGCCTGATTGTTATGGCACTTGTCATGAAACTGTTGCAGAAAAATCTGGTCTTTCTCACAGGCGCCATGGGCGGTCTGGCCCACAATATGGGACAGCTGGCTGTCGCTTTCGCTGTGACCTCCACAGGCGGTGTGCTCGCTTACGCTCCTTTTCTGATCCTCAGCGGTATCCTCACCGGCCTTTTTACCGGTTTCTGCGCAGGATTTCTGGGAAAATATCTGCCGCCACGTCCCATGACCTGAAAAGGAACCTGACATATCTCCCCTCTTTTCCGGCTTCTATTGGCATTCCGCTATATCTCCCATCTCTGGCTTCTCCAAAAAATCCGACATATTTCCTGCCTTTTTGACTTCTGCCGGAATTCTTATCCCTTTCTTCTCCGAAATCTTACGATTCCAGAAAATCGCTGCGCTTGTGATTCTCCGAGGCAAAGCTCAGAAAACCTTTCCCCTGACCTGCTTCACGCCTCTCCAGTTCCTGCAGAAGGTCCCTCATGGACTTTCCCGTGGCGGGATGCCGAAAGTATGGCGCAATGGCAGTCATTGGTTCCAGTACAAAGCGGCGGTTCTCCAGATCGGGATGCGGGATGACCAGATCTTCTCTGTCCAAAAGCAGCCTGTCATAGAATAAGATATCCAGGTCCAACGTTCGGGGCCCCCAATGCACCTTTCTCTCCCTGCCCGCTGCATTCTCGATTTCGTGCAGAGCCTCCAGAAGCTGTTCCGGATTCAGAAGTGTCTCTATCTCTGCCGCGCCGTTCAGAAAATCTTCCTGTTCCACACCACCGTATGGCTTTGTAACCAGCCAGCGAGAACATTTTTTCACGGTAATCTGCGGGTGCGTCTTCAATGCTTCCAGAGCTCCGGTCAGATAAGCCTCTCTGTCTCCCATATTGGACCCCAGCGCAATAAAGGCCTGATGCCAGCTTCGATGTACTTTCACGGATATCATCTCAAAAGGCAGCCTCACCGGGGCATGGGGCTTTAGAATCTCCAGGTCCACAGCAGAAACCTTTCCGTACCGCAACAACAATGCATTTGCCATTCTCTCTGCCACAGCCTCCAGCAGCCTGCAGGTATTCTGCCGCATCCAGTCATTGATAAAACGGCACACATTCCCATAATCCACCGTATATTCCAGTTCGTCACTGACTCCGGCCCCACAGGTGTCCATATACAACACGGCATTCACATAGAATATCTGTCCTTCCTTCTGCTCTTCCTCATACACACCGTGATACGCAAAAACTTCCAGCCCATCGATACGTATCTCATCTCTCGCCCACTCTGAATACATAAATTTTTCTCCTAAATCTGATTCAACTGATTTTCACTATAATCCCGCTTTACTCTTCCTGGCAATTCAAAATAGCCTCCGCCATTTTGATGGCTCTCACATTCTCTTTCACGTCATGTACTCTCACAAACATACAGCCTGCGAGTACCGCCATGACAGTGGTTACCAAAGTTCCTTCCAGTCTCTGCTCCACCGGCAGATCAAGGGTCAGACCGATCACAGATTTACGGCTGCATCCTAAAAGCAGAGGACAGTTCAGCTGTCTCAACTCCCTCAGTCCGCGAATCACTTCCAAATTCTGTTCATAAGTCTTGCCGAAGCCCACACCGGGATCCAGTATAATTTTTTCTCCGGATATACCCGCCTCCTCTGCCAGTCCCAGAGTCTCTTTCAGATCTGAAAGCACCTCCGGCAGAAAGTGCTCATATTTCGCTTCTCTGCGATTGTGCATCAGACAACAGGGAAGCCCGCTCTCGGCTATTACTTTTCCCATGCGGGAATCATATTTCAATCCCCATATATCGTTGATCATATCCGCTCCGGCCGAAATGCCTGCCAACGCCACTTCCGGCTTATAGGTATCCAAAGAAACCGGAATATCAAAAGTCGCCTTTACCGCCTCTATTACGGGAACTACCCTCTCGATTTCCTCTTCCGCCGGCAGCATAGTATAGCCCGGGCGGGTGGACTCGCCTCCGATATCAATGATGTCCGCCCCTTCTCCAATCATCTCTTCCACATGCCGAAGCGCCCTGTCTCTGTCATTCCATTTCCCGCCGTCTGAGAAGGAGTCCGGCGTTATATTCAGAATGCCCATCACATAAGTATGTCCGGAAGTCTGAAATTCCTTATTTCCAATAATCATCTGATCTCTCCATTTCTTTTTCTTTCGTACTACTATTCCGCCCTGGATCTGACAGATTTATTTCGCGATACTGACGTCAAAGCCAAGGTAATGTCATAGGTTATACTGCTTAACAGTTAAAATTTTCGAGTGACCTGACTACATAACGCCAGCCATATATGTTTAGCCAGTGCAGTACGGTAAATTCTGGCGTTATGTAGTATAAA
>JAAWLQ010000507.1 GCA_022797995.1 Lachnospiraceae bacterium | reverse complement strand
CTATGAGAACATCAAGATCACCACACCGGAGGACCTGATTCTGGCGGAGGCGATCTGGGAGAAGCCCTATCGAAGCGTTTCCGCGGAAGAATATGGCAGTCTTACGGCCATGCAGATTAAGAAGGATGAGAAGACCATCTACTATCAGTTAAATTACGGGGAAACCCAGACTCTGACTTATCAGGATGCTGTGGGTATGGACCTTGCGGATCTGGCTTCCTTTACCGGTCTGGAGTGGCTTTCTCTGGACGACGACCTGGACAAAGGAGACCTGGACGGGCTGGATTATCTGTACGGCGTCTATGCGGAGAATACCATCCGCGAGCTGGCAGATATCATTCCCAACCCGGAATATATCAGCGAACTCGGCGCCGAAGACAGCATCTTCGAAAGGACCCTGTCAGGAATCGAAGCATTTCCGAATCTGGAATATCTCTATGTCGATTATGATTCCCTGGAGGACATTTCGGCCCTGCTGCAGTATCCCAATCTGGTGGGACTGACGCTCCTGAATTGCGATTCCGTGAATGATTACAGTCCCCTGCTGTCTCTGAACGCCTTGGAGTCTCTGACCATTGAGTCCTCGCAGCTCAAAAGCATCGATTTCATCAGCGAAATGCCCCGGCTTACCAGCCTGTCCGTGGAGGACAGCCAGATTTCCAGCCTGAGTGCTCTGGTCAATTGTCCCGGACTGGAGGTTCTTTCACTGGTTGGCAATTATGATATCACAGATTATTCTATTATAGGCCAGTTAACTGAGTTGAAAGACCTGACGCTGGAGATGAGTTACGACATCGCGCTTCCCTCCTTCCAGAATCTGACCCGGCTGGAGTGGCTCACTGTGGAAAATGCCGGTGATCTCTCCCCCTTGAAGGATGCCGTCAATGTCACTTATCTGTCTCTGGAGGACTGTGCCGGCTGGGAGCTGAGTTCCATTACTTCCATGGAGTACCTGAACACGCTGATTATCAATGATTTCCGGTCCTATGTGGATTCTCTGGAACCGCTGACCCATCTGCCGAACCTGAGTGCGCTGAGCCTGGAGGATACCTCCGTATTCGGCAATATAGAAGAGATTTTCGGGATTCCCACCCTGCAGTATCTGTATCTGAACGACTGTCAGGCAGGAATTGATTTCTCGAAAATACCGGTCAACGAGACGCTGGAGGTATTGTCTCTGAGCGACATGACAATCTTAAGGGACCCTACTTATAATAACGGGGACAAAGTCAGTCTGTCCGAGCATTATGATATGTTCGACTGCTTCCCCAACCTGACCGAGCTGTATGTGGCCTCTCAGAAGCTGGACAGCATCGAGTTCGTGACGAAGCTTCCCCGTCTGCAATATCTGGATATCACAGATAACAACGTGACCAGCTTAAAGCCGCTGGAATCCCTGAGCGATTTCCAGGCCGTATGGTGCGGACAGAATACCATCCTGGAGAATCTCTCTTCGGACAGTGATATCTTCGTTTATACTACAGATTATTAAAATGGAAAGGATGCCGTATTTTGTATTCTGATCACTTAATACGGCATCCCCCTTTCAGCCGGAGGCAGCTATGTATTTTACTGGCAGACGAAACCCTGTTGCGGTTCTGTCTTTATTGTGCATATTGTTTTGGGGAATGTGTTTTGGCAATGTCCAGACAGATTCCTCTTTTGCGTGCACAGATTCCCCTTCCTCCGGCCTGGAGGGCAGTTCTGCCGCTTCCGTCCTGCGGCCTGTGGGAAAGTCAGTCCCCGGGGCACAGGCCTACACCCAGAAAGTACTGAATCAATATGAAAACGCGCTGGTTCTTCGCCATGCCATCCGCAGAGCCAGTCCCCGTTCCGGCAGGAGCAGCGGCTTCTGCCTGCTTCTCGTCAGCATCATTTCTCTGCTTTTTCCGCTCTTATGCGTCCTCCGTTTCCACGGAGACTTCCATGAAATATACAGTAATACTGTCATCATAAAATACATTCACCATAAGGATGGCCGAAAAGCCTGACTCCTTTACACTGACTGACAATCACCCGACATCATTCATCGTAAAGGAGAAAAATAAATGAATATTGCATATTGGATCATTCTCATCTTCGGGGGTGCCGTTGGCTTCCTCTCTACTTTGTATATCATTTTATCACTGTTTGGAACACTGGGATATAAAATATACCGTAAAATAAAGTATGGAATCTCGCTCTTTAAATGACGGAAACATTATGAAAAAAAGACCCCTCCGCACTGTGCTTTCCACAAAGCGGAGGGATTGTCTGTTCTTTCCCTTTTTCTATGGTTCCTTCTTTTTTATTCACTCTTTTCCTGAAAGATACAGGTTCGGCAGCTCTGCCTCACGGCAGCATAAGCCTTAGCCTTATACATCTTATACGTCGCCCCCGGCAGCTCACCCTGCCACCACCAGCGTCAGATACAGGTAAGTCCCATAAGCGGCCAGCAGCAGAATCCCCTGCCACTTCTGGAATTTCTGGGTAATCATCGTGGGAATCACCGCAATGCATCCCACAACCAGACAGGCGGGAAGGTCATATCTGGCAGAGGCCTCCGCAATAGGAAGCGCTTTTCCGGAGACAAAGGCACTGAGAGGCAGAATCAATGTCAGATCGATAATATTCGCACCCAGAATGTTTCCCACCGAAAGAGAGGACTGCTTCTTTATGATGGCGGTAATCGTCGTAATCAGCTCCGGCAGGGAAGTGCCCA
>JAAWLQ010000506.1 GCA_022797995.1 Lachnospiraceae bacterium | reverse complement strand
ATTATTTAGTTTAGTGAGATATAAAAGGGGAAAATGGAACCGGAAAAAGCACTTTGCTCAAGCTGCTTACCGGATTTTATGAGATGCAGGAAGGGGAAATCAGGATTGGTGGCATCTGTAATCAGGATATTCGGGAAGAATGGATTGTTTCCAATATTTTCTATCTTCCTCAGAATAATCTGTTCCTTCCGGGAACGGTAGAAGAAAATCTGAGGCTCAGAGGAATCCGGACTTCTTTGGGTGGAGATGCATATCTGCGAAAAAATATTATGGAATTATCGGAGGGCCAGAGGAAAAGACTTATATTGGAGGAATTATATAGAACAGATAAAAAAATACTGCTTTTAGATGAACCGGAGAATCACCTGGACAGGGATGTGATGAATGAATTGATAACTTTTTTGAAAAATGACAAAAGGACCATTATTATTGTCAGCCATGTGGGAATATTTGATTCCATTGCAGATAAAATCTGGAGATTGGAAAAGTGTAATGACGCTATCTGAACCGAAAGAGAAGGAGGCCCTATGATAAATAAGTGGAAATGGATTGGCAGGCTGAAGAAAGCTATCATATTCCGGGTTACAAATTACATTTTGGTCGGTCTGATGGGCATGTTAATAGCCTTTATCTTTTCAGATCTGACGGATAAATTTTTAAATGGGAATTATCAGCATATGGAACTGATATTTCTTCAAATTGTTGCTGTTCTGCTGATTACCTGTTTTGTGATTCCCGTTTTGCAGTATAGGGAAGCAAACCTGATGGAAAAGCAGGGCGGCGAGGCAGATGTAGCCTTTTTTAAAGAATTTCTGGACCAGAAGAACCATTCCATATCAGAGAAGGAGTATGGAATGTATATGAACATATTATGGGGAGATTTTCCGACCTATAGAATGAACCTCATTTTTATTGTGTCCTATTTTACGGCAGGGACCATAACTGTTCTGGCTTCTGTCGGAATCATTGCCTGTTACCATATCGGATTCGCGCTCATGGCCATCGTAATCAGTATTACAGTCCTGCTTATACCCCTGTTATTTCAGAAGAAACTGGAAGGAAGGAACGACGAAAAGCTAAGTCAGAAGGATGCCGTTGTAGAAAATATGAAGAATATTTTCGCCAATGTGGAGTATATCCGTCTGGAGAAGCAAAAATCTATGGTGGGGAGTATATTAAGACCGGTACAGGACAGGTATGCCGGTGCCATTATTTCTTATGAAAAACTGAAAACCATATTAACTTATCTGGTAAACGCTGTGTTATTATGTATTGAGATATTGGTCTATGGGGCCGGCTGTTATATGATTTCTCAGGGAAACATTGATATTGCGGTATTTGTAAAGGTTGTACTGATGATATCGGTCACCAAAAACGGTGTGAGCTGGCTCATGGAAGGGGTTCAGTCTATCCATGACATTAAAAACAGCCAGAAGAGAATGGAAACTGTTTTATTGAAAAATGAGGAGGCAAAGGGGGAAGCGTTAAGCGGTCTGCGTAAGATTATTTTGAAAAATGTATGTTTCGAGTATGAAGGAAGCAGTACCAGAATCGAATATCCTGATCTCGTACTGGAAGAAAAAAATGTCTATCATCTTGTGGGAATAAATGGTGCGGGCAAATCAACTCTGTTGAAAATCCTTGCGAAATATTACTACAACTATGAGGGCAGTATTCTGGTCAACGGGGAGCAGAAGCTTAAGGATATCGACGAAAGAAGCTGGCATGGTTTCATTGCCTTTATCCCTCAGAAACCATTGCTGTTTCATATGAGCGTCAGGGATAATATCCTTTTGGGAAACAGAGAGGCGGACCGGGATTTATATGAAAAATTAATGGATGATTTCAGGATAAAGGAGCTGGAGGATAAAACAGTTGGCTTTGGAGGAGAGGGAATATCCGGAGGAGAGGCGCAAAGCATTTCGCTTGTAAGAGCATTATTAAGGAAGCCTCAAATGATTCTGGCGGATGAACCCTATAATACATTAGATGCCGGTCGTAAAGAGATGCTGAATAAATACATAGATAGGATGGATTCCACCATGTTTATCATTGTTTCGCATCAGGAGTTTCAGGTTGAGAGAGGAATTCATACTGTGGAGGTTTGTGTGGAATGATGAGAAAGGATAGTTGTTAATCAATGAAAAATGTCATAAAATCCTTTGGCATCCTTATGAACAGGTGCCTGCGCAACAGAAAAATGCTGCTGACCGGCCTGTGCGTTGCCAACATTGCCCTGATTGCACAATCGTACACTCTTGTGTTGCTGCCAAAGGTGATAGCAGGGAATCTGGAGAATCTGGACAGGCTGGTCCGGTGGCTGCTGCTATTTTCAGGCCTGCTGATCTGCTTTTATGTGGTGCGCAGTATTTGTACTAATATTGTGGACTTTCAGTTTTCTCGTCTGCGTTTTGCAATGTTCAGGGAAGTGAATAATAAGAAAATGGAAATTCCGTACTGGGCAGCCATGTCGCAAAGCGTCAGGGACAGTTATCGTCATGTGATCGACTGGATTGACCAAATCGACCCGGGGCTGCAGGCCGGTATACAGCATATGTTTCAGTTTTTTTCAGCAGTATTGCTGTTTCTCATCTATATGCTGACGATTGTGCGCCACGAAAGCGCGTCCAGGTAGCGTAGCTACCTGAAGGCAGCTATGCTGTACAGATGATGGCGGAGGGCCCGCCGGAACCGCCATGCAGG
>JAAWLQ010000505.1 GCA_022797995.1 Lachnospiraceae bacterium | reverse complement strand
GCGTTGGCGGAAGCCTGAGTCAGACCTCTGATCTGCTTTCTCATCTTCTCGGAAATTGCCAGCCCTGCCGCGTCGTCTGCCGCGCGGTTGATCTTGTAACCGGAGGACAGCTTCTCTGTGGCCTTCGCCTGTGCGCCCGTGGTGATTCCTAACATTCTGTTAGAGTTCATTGCCGTTAAATTGTGTTGTACTACCATAGTTTTACCTCCTTGTATTACTGCGCAAATCCATTTGCGTCAGTTTTAATGCATTTTATAGTAACCGGAGCCGGAAATCCCCCGGCCGGGCCCTTGACCGCCGGACTTCCTCTTCCGGTTATTATCTGGATTCCTACTATCGAGACTTGTGCCTTCTGTATCTCTCCGGCGTCTCCGGCGCCGCATAGTACTTTGGCAGCTTAGCCCTTTCTTCCTCGCTGGGCATTCGATTCTCCAGGGCGGCGCTCCTGACAATGTTGACCTCTCTGGGGGCATCCACCATGATACGCATATTATTCCTGGAGCCACCCAGGAATACAATTTTGATATTGTCATTGATCAGCAGATATTCCTCCGGGCTTACCGTCAGTCTCAGCATACGGCCACCTCCATTGTCCATTCTGTACCATCCCTGTTATGCTGGAAGTAAGATGCAACTTTTTATGTCAGAATGTTGCGCGAAAAAGGAGGACAATTTATGTGTACAACACAGCCTATCAGAAATGCAGAACAATTGAAAACTTTCAAGGAATACTATCATTCCGAAAAACCGGACGCCAGAAATTACCTGCTGATTGTGGTCGGTCTGAACTCGGCCCTGCGCATATCGGATATTCTGAGCCTGACATACGGAGATGTCTATGATTATCTGAAAGAAAAATGGAAAACTCATATCTCCATACGGGAGCAGAAGACCGGAAAAGAAAATCATGTCTATATGAATCAGGAAATTCAGGAAGCGTTGGAAAAATATACGGTTCCCTCCCTGCATAATTCCGATTCCTGGCTCTTTGGCAGCCAGAGGCAGCAGGCACACCCCCTGAGCCGGTATCAGGCCTACCGCATAGTAAAAAATGCCGGTGTTTTCGCCGGTCTCGACAAAAATATCAGCTGTCATTCCCTGCGGAAAACCTTCGGCTATCACGCATGGAAGCAGGGGGTTCAACCGGCTCTGCTCATGAATATATATAATCATTCTTCCTACAGTATCACAAAGCGCTATCTGTGCATTGATCAGGAAGACCGGGACGAGGTATTCGCAAAAATACGACTTTGAACGAAATCCTCTTTGGGAGGAAAACTCAGCTGAAAACTTAAAGAAATTGACTCCGGTCAAAAATTCTAAAGAAATTGCAGAAAGGGGCTAAAGTATTTTCAGATACTTCCGATAATATAACCAGTTATGAAAATGCAACATTCTGACATAGAATGTTGCATTTTTTGTGCCTTCTATTGTTTTACCCATATTGGCAACTTTTTATAAGGACATTTCGAAAATTACAGACATTTGAAGGTTAAACCTTTAACAGCTTTTCAAAGAAAGGAAGCACCTCCTGCAAAGGTTCCTCATGCCAGCTGTGTCCGCCTTCCCGGACATCATGAATCAGCCGGTCGCCTTTCCCATAAAGCTCATAAGCTTTTTTAATAATATCTATCTGCTCCAGCACATTCTGCAGACCTCTGGGTCCATTCAGGTTGTCAGCCCGGCAGGACTGAATCAGAAGCGGCTTCGGCGCAATCAGGGAAGCGATATCTCCCATGTCAAAATGCTCCCACAGATGCGGCACATAATTACAGCTGCAATTTCCGTTTAAATATAACAGGGAATCCTTATATCCGTACATATAACCGCTGATTACCGCCTGCCTGATTCTGTCATCCATAGCGGCCGCCCACAACGTCTGCATCCCGCCCCCTGAAAAGCCCACACAGCCGACGGTATCAGGATTCCACTCATCTCTTTCGGAAATATAATCCAGGAGCCGCATCACATCATAAGTACACATTCCCGCCACTGTCTGTCCGAGAGGCTCCGCCATATGTGCAAGCTGAAAACAGGTGCTGTTCAGAAAAGCATCTTCTCTGTCATTCTGCAGTGCCTCGTCCCTTCGCTCTCCAAAGCCCCGGCAGTCCGGGCAGACAGCCACATATCCCATCCTGGCAAGCTGCATTCCATAGTCATAGTGAAAGCGCTCAATGGCATCTCTGACCGCAGGGATTTCACTGCATCCCGCCACGCTGTATTTCCCGGCACCCATATGTCCGGGAAGTGCGATAAAGCAATCCTGTCTCTCTTCTGATTTCCGGGGCGGAATCAGTATAAAAACCGGCATCCAGGTGTCCGGCTCTACCTGCAGCAGCACTTTCTCCCTGACAATTCCACCTGCAAGCTCCTTCCGTTCCAGTGTCCGGGGCATAAGCGGGCAGTCTTCCATTTTATCCAGCCCCAGCAAATCGTGTAAGATGCTTCTGGCCCGCTCTTTCCATGCCTCGTAATCTGCCGTCGTATTCCCTGTAAAGGCATCCTGTCTGGCCAGACGGTCATATTTTGCCATCATTCCCTTCAGACTGCCATAATAGGGTTCTATTTTTATTGTTCTGTCCATATTTTATCCCTCCGGTTATCATTGTAAGACATATCTCTGGAAAATTCAACCTTCCTTTCTGCTCAAAAGTCTGAAATCAGCCTTTTCCCGCATTAGAAATTCAAATCATTTATCCCTTACGTATAGTACTGTGCCTGGGCGTGCCAGAGCCGGTGATA
>JAAWLQ010000504.1 GCA_022797995.1 Lachnospiraceae bacterium | reverse complement strand
AATGTTTTATATGCAAAAGATTTTTGGAAAATGAACAAGTATATTGCAATGTTTCTCATAACTGTGATTAAAGCCAATAAATATCGTTTTGGTTATGGAAGAAAATGGACTATAGAGAAAATGAAGGAGACGGTAATAAAGTTACCAAGCCAGGAAGATGGAACACCGGATTTTATCTATATGGAAAAGTATATAAAATTCTTACCTTATAGTGATAGAATTTAAAATGTTTCATATAAGAGTGTATTTTGCGGTGCAAAATGGTGTATTGTGCAGTGGCTTGCCGATTGACACTGAATCTGCCGGATACAGGTAACTGCGGAGAATAAAAGACGGCAGATCAGGAATGTACAGGGAGATGTGTATATGATTTACTATTATAATGGAGATATTCTGATTCGCACCGTGCAGGAGAGCGATGCCCGGGCCATTACCGACGCCGAGATTGCCCAGGGCTGGGATGCGGAAGTGGAGAAATATGAGATGCGTTTCCGGGATCATGAAGCGGGAACGGCGATTGCGCTAGTTGCGGAATACAGAGGCTGTATAGCGGGATATATCAATGTATATCCCAATGCCAGAGGAGGTGCCTTCGGAGGACAGGGGTATCCTGAAATTGTGGATTTCGGAGTACTGGAGAAGTACCGGAGGAACGGCATAGGCACGAAGCTGATGGAAACGGCGGAGAAGATTGCGGCAAAGCATGGAGATATGGTCTACCTGGGCGTTGGGTTGCACAGCGGTTACGGAAGCGCCCAGAGAATGTATGTAAAGCGGGGATATATTCCGGATGGAAGCGGCGTCTGGTATCAGGACAGGGTCTGTGAGCCCTATGGCGATTGCCGCAATGACGATGACCTGGTTCTTTACTTATCCAAAAAGCTGAAACAATAGAATCCACGCTTCGCGAGGCTTCTATTGTCATGAATAAGGGCGACAGTTCGGTGATGTCGGAACTGTCACGGGAAAGCAGCAGTCTGTTGAAAAGAAGACCAACGCCGTCAGTAGGAAGGCAAGCGATTACGGAGAATGACCGGAGGCAGGGATGCAGGAGGCAGAAATGCAGGAGACGAAGATATACAGCAGAAACAGTACGTTCCAGAAGTTTGAGGTGCTGAAAACCAACCGCAACAAGCGTTATCGCTATCATGAATTTCTGGTGGAGGGAGTGAGAAGCCTGAACGAAGCGGTAAAGAATAATTGGGAAGTTCACTCATTTTTGTATGATAAAACAAATCTTTCCGACTGGGCGAAAGATATGATACGAAGTACCCGCACGGAGATGAATTACTGTCTCACAGCGGAGCTGATGAGGGAGCTGAGCGGCAAGGAAGATACCTCGGAGCTGATGGCAGTCATCGGAATGCGGGAAGATTCGCTGGAGAGCGTGAAGCTTTCCGACAGGCCTTTTATCATGCTGTTCGACAGGCCGTCAAACAGGGGGAATCTGGGGACCATGATTCGCTCCTGTGATGCGCTGGGTGCGGACATGCTGATTCTCACGGGACATGCGGTGGACTTGTATGACCCGGAGGTGGTTGTGGCCGCCATGGGTTCGTTTTTTAATATGCCCGTGATTCGGATGGAGGATAATCAGAAGCTTTTCGGGTATCTGGAGGAATTAAAGGGCAGATTTCCGGATTTTACCGTGCTGGGAACCACGGCCCACAACGAGAAGCCCATCTGGGAGGTGGATTTGACGGTGCCGCTTCTGCTGATGGCAGGAAATGAGACCATGGGGCTGAACCGGGCTTTTAAGGAGTATTGCGATGTGCTCTGTACCATTCCCATGTCGGAAACCTCCTATGCATCCTCCTTCAATGTCAGCTGTGCGGCTTCCATTATGATGTATGAGGTCACCAGGCAGAGAAGTGTGAAGAGAATTTCTAAGACGTCAAAGTACGCCGTCTAAGAAATTCTAAAACTTCACACTGAAGAACGCAGGAGCAGCGTTCTTCGCGGATTGTTTGTGCCGCCGTCGGCGGCATGTCTGGAAGTGTGTAAAGATTATGCTTGTAAATAAAGAAAAAGGATAACAGGAGATGTGACAGAACATGAGACTGACAGTAGGAAAAGGCGGACAGTTTGACAAGATCGAGGAAGCGCTGAAATATGCGCAGAACTGCGAAGAAGAGGAAAAGATTATCCATATTTTCCCGGGCACTTATCATGAAAAGCTTGAGGTCAGGCTGGAAGGTCTGGTTCTGGAGGGAGAGAACGCGGAGGAAACGATTATCACCTATGGCGATTATGCCAACGATATCATGCCGGACGGGGAGAAGAGGGGGACCTTCCGCAGTTACACCATGCTGGTGGACGCGCCCCGGGTGCGGCTTGAGAACCTGACCATTGAGAACAGCGCGGGACCGCAGAAAGTTGTGGGACAGGCCATTGCCCTTTATGCGGAGGGAGAGGGGATTGTGGTGAAAAACTGCCGGCTGCTGGGGGCACAGGACACGCTGTTCACAGGACCTCTTCCTCCGAAGGAAGTGATGCCCGGCGGCTTCCGGGGACCGAAGGAATTTGCGCCCCGCATAGACGGCAGGCAGTATTATGAGAACTGCTATATCTGTGGAACCGTGGACTTTATCTTTGGAAGTGCAACGGCTTATTTTGAAAATTGTACGCTGGAATCCCTTCCGCGGGAGGAAGGCTATGTCACAGCCGGCTCCTCGCCGGAGGGATGTAGGACGTGGAATATGGCAAGAAAAGTGAAAATCATGGAAAATGAGAAACATCCACTTGACG
>JAAWLQ010000503.1 GCA_022797995.1 Lachnospiraceae bacterium | reverse complement strand
TACAGGACCATTCCCGACAAGGCTCACAGGGCCATGGCAGGATTGTCCATGGGCGGCATGCAGACCCAGAAATGTGTCTATGCCCATCCTGAACTGTTCGAGTGGGCCGGCATTTTCTCAGGCGGACTGACCATTCAGAATGAAGAGGTGGATTACAGCGGCATTCTTCTGAATCCGGAGGAATTTGCAAAGCGGTTCAAGCTGCTGTTCGTGGCCTGTGGTACCCAGGAGCCCAGCTTTGAGAGCACGAAGAAGAACGAGGAAACCGTGCTGGCGGCGGGTACGCCCATCGTTACCTTTGAAGGGTACGGCTACCATGACTGGACGTTCTGGAGACATTGCGCGAATGATTTCCTGAGAAGACTTTTTAAGGACTGACGGTTCCTTTAGCGAAAAAATGAAATCTCATTCTGGCAACAGGAAGCTTTTATGAGCTTCCGTTGCCCCCCGGACTGAGAGGAATCATTGCAATCATTCTGATTATGTAAGATTTTGTGCAAAAGAGCAGGAAACGCCTTGTAATGTTACAAATATAAATGAAAAGGTTTATGAACGGAATAAAGAAATAAATGTAACAAATAGACACACATAGAAAGAGAGGACAGAAAATGGCAAGAGAAGCAAAAATTACAGTTCACCCTTCCTACGAAACGGGAGAAATTTCCCCCAGATTGTTCAGTACCTTCCTGGAGCCCATCGGTTCCATGGTAAATGGTACCATGTTCAATCCAAAGCATCCCACGGCTGACGAGCAGGGATTCCGGCGCGACTTTATCGACGCACTGAAAGCAACGGATATGCCCGCCATACGTCTGCCCGGCGGTAATTTCGTATCCGCCTGGAGCTGGAAGGACTCCATCGGACCGAAGGAAGAGAGAAAGGTAAGACTTGACCCCGCATGGCATCAGTACATCACCAATGAAGTGGGTCATGACGAATATCTGCAGTGGGCGGAGAAGGTGGAGGCGGAGCCTCTTTACACCATCAACCTGGGCACCGGCGATATGCGGGATGCCATGGATATCGTGGAATACACCAATCACGAAGGCGGAACCTGGTGGTCAGATCTGCGCCGGAAGAACGGACATGAGAAGCCCTATGACGTAAAGATGTGGTATCTGGGCAATGAGATGGACGGCCCCTGGCAGCTGGGCTCCTGGGATAAGGACCCCAGAGGATACGGCGTGCGCGCCAACGAAGTGTCAAAGGCCATCAAGTGGATCGACGGACGCATCGAGACGGCGGTCTGCGCATCCTCCGCATCCTTTATGGACCACTATCCTCAGTGGGAGGAAACGGTACTGCAGGAATGCTATGATTCCGTGGATTATCTTTCCATGCACCATTATCACAGCGCACCTCCCGGAGATGTGAAGGCTCTGCTGGGCGGTTCCGCTTACTATGAAGACTTTATCAATACGGAAGTGGCGCTCTGCGATCTGATCGGTGCGAAATGCCGTTCTCCGAAGAAGATTATGCTTTCCTTTGACGAGTACGGAGCCATGATTCGTCCCAACACACCGCTGCATCCGGGATACGGATATCACAACATGATTCGTGCCCATTACAGATTCGATCCCGAGAGGAAGTATATCCTCCATGATCCCGACAATATGCAGGATCGTTTCAGACCCGGAGGAGATCTGCTGCAGATGCTGTCCATGCTGTCCATCCAGCTTGCATTCCTGCGCCATGCGGACAGGGTGAAGATTGGCTGTATGACAGGCGGACTTGGTGCGCTCTGTGCTTCCAACCATGACCATGTATGGAAGTCGGCTTCCCATTATGCATACTGCCAGATGATGGAATACGCAAAGGGAACCTCCATGCGGACCGCAGTGGACAGCGAAACCTTCGATATGCCCGGCTATGCTATCGACGATACTTCACAGTATACCGGCAAGGAAGGCATGAATTACATTGACGCCGCATCCGCCTGGGATAAGGAGAAGGAGCAGCTGGCAGTGTTCGTCATCAACCGCAGCGAAGAGAATGAATATCCTCTGACACTGGATGTGAAGGGCTTTGAGGGCTATACCTTTGTGGGTCATCAGGAGATGCATACCGCAGATCTGGATGCCAGAAATACTTACGAGGAGCCGGATGTGATCAAGCCCGTGGCCAATGAGGGCGGCGTATTTGAGAACGGTGTGCTGAAGACTCATGTGAAGCCACTGTCCTGGAATGTGCTGTTGTTAAAGAAGGCGTGAGGAAAAAATATGACAATGAAAGTGGATACCACAGCATTGCTCCCGGACGGAACAGAATTCCCATTCTGGGAGAAGGAAAATGATTTTACAAGAGAAATCCATGTCGATGGTACCCGCGGGAAGAAGGGAGAAGGGGACGGCAGTACAGCCAGTCCCTTTCTTTCCATCCAGGAAGCGGCGGAAGTGGCAGAACCGGGAACCCGCGTGTTGATTCACGGCGGTACCTACAGGGAATGGGTCAGGCCCAGAAGGGGAGGGGAATCCCCTGAAAAGATGATCAGCTATGAGGCCTTCGGCGACGGAGAAGTCATTGTGAAAGCCTCGGAACAGGTGCGGGATTTCACGGAAAGTAAGGGCTGGCGTATCGGCGGATTTCCCGGGCAGCCGGTTACTTCCGGAATGCGCATCTGGCAGCACAGGCTGGACCCGGATATGTTCCGGGGATACAATCCCTTCTGTGCGGTGAACATTCTTCACGACAGATTGTTCATAGAGTACGACAAGACGGACATGACCACCTACCTGAATCGGCGGGGCATGGTTTTCTGTGACGGAAAGCCTTTGCAGCAGGTCAGC
>JAAWLQ010000502.1 GCA_022797995.1 Lachnospiraceae bacterium | reverse complement strand
CATATTTCCCCATATCCATCAGCTTAGGGGACATTAAGGTAACCGCCGCAATATGAAAGTGCATCTGCGGAAATGCCCTGATCAGCTCCTCACAATGTTCAATTCTCTCAGAATTGGTACAGATCAGAGCCTGCGCTCTGTGTTCATTCTTCTTTTTAAAATCATATACATATCCCAATTTCTGTAATCTGTCAGGATTTGCGCCTAATTCCAAAAGCCTGGTATAGACGCTTCTCTTTTGCACTATAATCCTGTCTGTACGGGCTGCCTGCCCGCTGAGAATCTTCTGCATATTGCCCGGAATTTCACTTTCCACATTTTCCTGCCAGAACAGCACATCCTTCCTTTCTGCACCAGCAAGTTTTCCAGAAATCAGGAAAGAATTTGCCAGGGAATTATAAAAAACTTTCCTGTACTCAAATCCTGCCCGCCGGAAGAAATAGACTATCATATCCATCTCTGTCCGAAAGAACTTCACCAGCTCGCCGTCATTGACAATCAAATCGCCGGTAACACAATTTTTCGTGATTGCTTCCTGTCCTCCCACAGAAAACCAGGTTATTCCAAGTTCTTTCCCCTGTCCGTCAAAAACCGTCCTGGCGCAAACAGCTCCATAGCGGTTATAATGATCCCTGAATCTGACTGCCCCTTTTCTGTCAAACCAATCTACCGCTTTCACTCGAAATCTTTTTGGGGACTCCCAGTAGTAGATTCTACCTTTTTCCTCATGCTGATAGGTAATTCTCCCATAATCGGTTTCTCCAACCCCTGCGTTGATACTCCAATGATCCGGAACTTCAACCTCATTAAAGAATCTGGGCTTTCCAAGCCGCCTTCCCCGTTCACCATAATAGCCTAAAAATAAATCATATGCCGACATGGCCTCCTCCGGCAGGAAATCATTATTTTCCAGCACAACTACCGAACACTCGCAGCCTGCCAGCCGAAAGGAATCATACAAACGTCTGCTGCTTTCAGAATAATTGTCAAACAGCAATATAGTATCGCTTAACATAACAGGTTCTTCCATTTCTCTTCTACCTCCTTTGCCAACCAGGCTTTTGCTTTTTCATAAGAATGGTTTCTAAATGCCTCCATATCTGCTTCTGTAAACAATCTTACAATTCCCTTTGCAAGCTCATCCACATTTTCCCAAGGAACTTTGTAGCCGTTTTCTCCTTCATCAATGAATATCTGCGCACCATAGCGCATATCATAACTGACGATCGGCAGACCGGAGCCGATTGCCTCTAACAGGGTCACTCCCAGCGTTTCTACATAAGACGCAGATAAATACGCCTCATATTCCTGATACCTTTCATCCAACTTTTGGAAACCGCACAGACGTACATAATGCCCGCATTCAAGCTGATCTATCAATTCCTGCAACTTTTCTTTTTCGGTGCCTTCCCCATAAATATCCAGCGTCACATCAGGCACTTCCCTTCTCGCCATAACCACCGCCTCTATCGCCTGATTCATCCGCTTTTCCGGCGCAAGGCGGCCTGCCGAGATAAGGGAGTGCTTTCGTCTGCTCCTTTCCGGCTTTCTGAGTCTGTCCAGACCTGTCACTGGTATGGTCCGAATATCCGGTTCTACCCCCTGGTACTTCTTAAGTTGCTCTTTAAGCAGATTGCTCTGCGCATCCGTATTGGTGATAAAAAAACTGATTTTGTCCGAATGGGCAAAGGCATACTCATAGATACCGTACCACAATATATGATCATCATAATAATTCCAAAAGTGATCCGCGTGCATAACCAGTCCAAGCCTTGCCGGCATAGCGTTCTGAATAAATGCCGCCTTCTCTATCATCCCCGGCTCCACGTCAAGGAGAACCACATCATTCTCCGTAAGATTCAGCCGCTTCATCATATAACCCAGAAGTTCTTCTCTTGAATAAAGTAATTGATCCGGGAATTTGTATAATACCCTATCTTCCTCCGCTATTTCCTCATATGCTGTACTTCCATCCTCGTTAAAAAAACGCCGCAGATACAGATGGGCATGACCATTTACCGGAATATAATACTCTGAATAATTCCTGCAATAGGTGTAATAATCTTTCCGCACAAGACAGCCGTTGGAAACTATCATTACTCTCTGCACAAGATCACTGTTTTCATCCGTCAAAAAGGCCTTATAATACACACCGGAATCCGAAAAATGATACGTTATGGTATCTCCATCCCGCGAAAATGTATATTTTTTCTCTTCAAAAGTATCCTCCAGCTGCTCCAAAGTATATGTAACGGGGGATATTTTGCAGTCCGTAAAAAATCCGTACATCCACATCACTTCTGAGTCCAGGAAACCAAGATAAGATATTTCATTTTGGATATTTCGATCCGGAAAGGTAGTGGCAAACACAAATTTTGCCTCAAAGCCAAGCCTTCGAAATAGCTTTGCCCTGTATGCCTGTCCGGTTTCCACACCACCCTTCAGCCAATAGTAAAAATGATGAAAATTATAGATCATGCCGCTTTTTTTTCCTTTCTTTATGGATTCATGACAGTATCTCCATCCATTTCTTCTCCACTTCTTCTTTCAGATAGAACCTTGCCTTTTCATAAGAATGCATCCGGAAAGCTTCCAAATCTGATTGCGTAAATAGGCGGATAATACCATCGGCCAATCCCTGGGCAGAAGCATATAAAATCTTAAATCCATTTTCTCCTTCATCCACAAACATCTGCATTCCATAACGACGGTCAAACCCAATAATTGGAAGCCCCGATCCAACCGCCTCCAGCAAGGTAATTCCAAAGGTTTCTCCTAAAGATGCTGAA
>JAAWLQ010000501.1 GCA_022797995.1 Lachnospiraceae bacterium | reverse complement strand
GTATGCCCACCACGTCATACCGCACGCCCGCATCCGCCTTTATTCTGTGAATATACCTGTAATAATCCGCCACTCTGCAGATTCGCTTCTGCTTGCGGGCATCCACCGCTTCCAGGGCATATCCTTTTTCCACAGACTGACGGTATTTTACTTCCACGAACACGAGATAACCCTGATGGAAACCGATCAGGTCAATTTCTCCCTGCCTGCAGCGGAAATTCATCTCCACAATCTTCATTCCCTTTTCTGTCAGATATTCCGCCGCCCGTTTCTCCCATCCGGCTCCTGTCTCCCTTTTGTTCAATCATCTACCTCTTTATTTTACCCTTAATTTTGTCCATGGAATCCACAAAAATCAGGATCTCCGCCACCACTTCATAGAGCTCCGGCGGAATCATTTCGCCGATTTCCAGCCTTGACAGGGTATCCGCCAGCTTATCGTCCCGGTGAATCGGCACGTCGCTCTCCTGGGCTCTCTCGATAATTCGTTCCGCCAGTGCCCCCCGGCCGCTGGCAATGACCCGGGGCGCGTCATCCGCCGGATCATATTCCAATGCGATAGCCTGCTTTACCTTTTCTTCTTTTCCCCTTCTCCCGTCCATGAATCAATTTCCTCCGCATTTACTCAGGTGCGAACATCAAAGGCATACTGGGAAAGCACAATTCCTCTCTCCTGCCTCAGAACAGGATTCAGTCCCCCTTTTTCCGCCCCGGGCTGTTCACCGCCTCTGACGGTCATGGAGCAGCTGCAGTCATATCCTCTCTTTTTCAGCCTGTCTGTCAGGATATCCATATGTGCCGCCACAAAGTCAATCATTTCCTCGTCGCGCAGATAAAATCTGGTGCTCACCCTGCTTTCCTTCATAGTCACATGTACATCCACCAGCCCCAGATTCTCCATATCCAGATGGAGCAGCGCGCTGACGGTTCCGTCGCCGGAGGTAAGTTTCTTTTTGTTGGTGTAGACATAAAGCTCGCCGTGAGCTTCCCCCTGCTGCAGACGTAAGGGCAGCTGTACATAGGCATAAATCTGATTGATCTGCTGGAGGAAATCCACATTCTGGGACATGACGGCGGTTGCCCTGAAAGCGGTGGAATTTGTCTGCCCGGCATTTTCCAGCACTTCTGACAGACTCTTAAGCTGTCTGTCCATCCTGCGGTATAATTCATCTACCTTACCGGGAGTCATCAGTTCTTCCGGTCTGAGCATCCAGTTGTTTTTCATCTGCCCTTTCATCAGCTCCCGGAACGCTTTCCCGGAGAATAGTTTTTCCAGTACCTGAGAAGACGCCTGGGAAAACTTCACCGCATCCGCCAGTTCGGTCAGTGCCGCAAAAAACTGCCGGATATCCCCCGTACCTTCGGCGAACTGCAGAAGCTGTGTCCGGACTGTGGAGGCTGTTTCCTCCGGCAGCTGCATCCGGTTCATCATTGTAAGTATTTCTCTGGCTGTCTCACCGCGAAGCGCCTCCGAAATCCCGTTGCCTCCATCCAGATATGGAGTCTGTACCGGACCGCTTCCTCCGTTCTGTCTCTCCGATATTTCACGGGCTTCTCCTGCCTCTCCGGAGCCCATGTCCAATATCGTTTTCCCCATTTCCTCCGCGGTCTTTCCCAGACGTTCGCCAGGATCCGTTTCCGCAGGCATTCCTGTTCGTCCTGTCTCCGCGGTCTGCGGTGAACCGGCCTCTGCCGTCTCCGCCGTACCGGACTGGAGAATCTCCCCGGCGGCTGTGCCTCCCTTCGCCGAAAAGTCCCCGGACACGGCCGTCTCTTCTCCGGTACCCTCCTGAAACAGCTGCAGAATCCGGCCGTACAGTCTGACTGCACCCGATACGTCTCCCTCCGCAACCATGGCATCAAATATCCCGGGCAGAGCCTCCTGTATGGCTTCCATTCCTCCGGTCAGCTGATGTGTTAGATTCCGATAGGAAACCATCTGATTCACATTGGCCTCGTTCACCGGCAGCTGGAGTTTATGAAGGTTGATAATATCTGAGATATCCGCCTGGGGAAATGAATTGATCTCTCTGAAGATCTGCTGCAGCGAATTCCTGTTCACAGGCAGCCCCACGGCCATCAGCTGTTCCGTCATGCTGACAGAGGTCTGGTTTACAGGCAGTCCCGCCATATCCAGGGCCTTCATTACGTTTACATCTGTTGCCACATTGGTAAACAGGGGGCTCAGCGTCAGTGTGCTTCCGTTATTTTTTACCTCAAAGGTCATATTTTTGCCGATTTCAATATTCATATTGCGGTCGACTCTGGCATTCAGTATCATATCCTCTGACAGACGGATCTGTACCTCGCTGCCGTTCCGGCCCACAATTTCCCCGCTGATGGTCTGTCCGGGCACCAGAGAGCGGATCTGGCGATTCAAATGTTCTGTCTGGGCCGGCGTGGGCTGCTGTTGAGCCGCCCCTTGCGTTCGAACCTCTCCCGAAAATAACTGCGACAGTTTCATTTTCCACTCCTTTTCGGAACCGTCCGCCTCGAAATCTGCTGGCGGCGTTTCAGATAAAATTTCTGATAAAGCTTCTGCGGTGAATGGGCGAAGGACCGTGTTTCTTCAGAGCTTCGATATGGCCGGCGCTGCCATATCCTTTGTTGCCGGCAAAATCGTACTCCGGATACATACTGTCATATTTCTTCATCATTCTGTCCCTTGTCACCTTTGCCACAATACTGGCTGCCCCTATGGAAATACTTTTGGCATCTCCCTTGATAATCGGCACCTGCGGAATGGCAATTCCGGGAATTTTCACCGCGTCGTTCAGCAGAAGATCCGGCTGTGGATTCAGCTTGCCCACCGCCTCCCGCATAGCC
>JAAWLQ010000500.1 GCA_022797995.1 Lachnospiraceae bacterium | reverse complement strand
CCTTCCGAAATTCCCCCTCCTGGAACATGCACCCATATTTCTCTCAGAATCTCCGTTACCTGGATATCAGGATCGAGTCGCCGGACAATTCTCACAACACAGACGGTATCGACCCGGAATCCTGTACCAATGTGGAAATTGCCGGCGTATATTTCTCCGTGGGCGACGACTGCATTGCTATCAAGTCCGGCAAAATGTACCTGGGGAAAACCTACCGCACACCTTCCAAAGATATTCTGGTTCGCAACTGCTGGATGGAGCGGGGGCACGGGGGCGTGACAATCGGCAGCGAGAATGCCGGAGGCGTGGACAATATCCTTGTAAAGAACTGCTGCTTTATCAACACTGACCGGGGCTTGCGGGTAAAAAGCAGAAGGGGACGTGGAAAGGATTCCTATCTCACGGGCATCACCTTTGAGCATGTAAAAATGGACGGCGTCATGACTCCCTTTGTCATCAATTGCTTTTATTACTGCGGGCCGGACGGGAAATCAGAATATGTGGCCTGCAAAGATCCTCTCCCTGTGGATGAGAGAACTCCCAGGGTAGGCAAAATTGCCATCCGCAATGTAAAATGTACCAACTGCCACGTGGCCGGCCTTTATTTCTACGGACTGCCGGAATCAAAAATAGAAAGTGTGGAGATGGAAAATGTATTCATCTCTTATGCAAAAAATGCCCGGCCCGGAGTCGCGGCTATGATGACCGGCTGTGAAAAGGACAGCAGGAAGGGTATATTTGTCAGAAATGCCGAATGTGTAACCCTGAAAAATGTTGTTCTGGAAGGAAACAGCGGAGAAGCTTTGGATATAGAAGGTGTGGATCAGTGGAGTTGGGACTGAATCCGGATTTTATCGGCCTGCCCTGAGCCAGCTTAAACGGAGGTATGAATGAAGGACAAAACAATCCGAGACAGATTGAAAGACAGAGAACTGAAAGTATTCACCACCGCTTTCCTGCTGTTCCTTTTTGTGGCGGCACTGATCGGCATGGCCCAGGACGGCCAGGATCTCATGACAGTAATCCGGGGATTATGGACAATCGTCATTTCCCGGGACGCATTGATAACTGATTATTTTGAACTGGCCGGTTATGGCACGGCGCTGCTGAATGCCTGCCTGGTGCTCAGCATAGGGCTTTTCCTGCTGCACCGGGAACAGGTCAAGTTCACAGGCCTGACTATGGCAGCCATATTTATCTATGTGGGTTACGGCTTCTGGGGTAAGAATCCGGTAAACATCCTGCCGATTCTCCTGGGTTCTTCCCTTTATGCAAAGCTGCATGGCTCCCGGCTGAGCAGATACCTTTACACGGCACTTTTCGGTACCAGCCTCTCTCCCCTTATCACTGAGCTGGTTTATCTGCTGCCTTTTGACTGGAGAATCAATCTGCTGATTTCCATCGGCGCAGGCATTTCCATCGGTTTTATTTTGCCTGAGCTGTCCGTACATACGGCTTCCATGCACAAGGGTTTTAATTTATTTAATGTGGGGTTTTCCGCCGGCACTCTAGCATTCGTGATGGTATGTATCCTCAAATCCTTCGGCCTGGAAAGCCAGCCGGCAATGATCTGGAGAGCAGGCAGGCCCTTATGGATCGGGGCCGGGCTCTACGGCGGTTTTCTGCTGACCTTTCTCTATGGCCTGTACCTGAACCAGGGAAATGTGAAGGACCTTCTGAAGATATGGAAGCATCCCGGCAGAGCGGTGGCAGATTTCATCCTGATGGAAGGTGTGGGAAGTACGCTTATGAACATGGCTCTGGTAGGCTCCATCTGTGTCACTTATATCTACCTGATCGGCGGTGATTTCTCCGGCCCGGTGGTAGGTGCGATCCTGACAGCCTTCGGCTTTTCCGCTTTTGGCGCCCATGTCAGGAATTACTGGCCGGTACTCTGCGGCGTATTTCTGTCCACCTTTCTGAATCAGTTTACGCCCACCACTCCCGGGATCCAGCTGGCCGCAATTTTTGCGGTGGGCCTTGCCCCTATTGCCGGACGCTTCGGCGTCATCGCCGGAATACTGGCCGGAATGCTGCATGTGGCTATCGTTATGTGCACCTCCCAGATGTACGGCGGATTAAATTTGTATAACAATGGTTTCAGCGCCGGCTGGGTGGCAATCATTATGTTACCGGCATTGGAAAGCTTTATGCTGGAAAAAGATAAAAGGAAAAAGAGGAAAAGTGAAAATGTTTGACGAACAGAGAAAAGTATCGAAAATCATGGCGGAGCTGACCATGTTCTTCCTGTCGGTAGGTGCTGACCGGATTCAATCCACAATCGAAAAAACGGAAGAGTATGAGAGCATCACCTTCCATGCCAATTATCATCCGGACAATGAGAAGGAGCTGGACGCACTCCATTGCCTGAATGAGCAGAGAAACGACGGCATCGAAGACATCTACTGGGAGCTGGCCGGTTCCGGCAATTATGGCGAGACCAGCGAGCTGCTGCTGGTTGGCATGATGGTGGATAAAGCGGAGGTCCATATAGAGGACGGGTTTGTAAATCTGACATTGTATAAGAAGCTTTAAAGCTGACGTCTGCAAAATCATTCGGTTGAACTGCCGAATGATTTTTTCATTTCCTTAAATCCTTTTTCCGGTTTCTGCCGTTTTATATACTATAAGAGGTGGACGGTAAATTCGCGTTTAGTGAATAAGGGCGGTGCCTCGTGCAAGGACCTTCAAAGGTCCTGAGGCCTAAGTCTGATTACCACCAAGGACCAGCAGGGGGCCTGCCGCCTGAGACCAGAGTTCCCGCAATGACCGACAGGGGGCCTTCTCCTAACGCAAAGGGACGGCGGAGGAGGGGAGGGAGGTTCTTTCCTCGGCGGGGGTAACGCGGCGATGAACTAACTGCCAACATT
>JAAWLQ010000499.1 GCA_022797995.1 Lachnospiraceae bacterium | reverse complement strand
TAAGATATAATGACCTTATTCCTGGCAGGAAACGGCCGAATGGATTGGGCCAGAAGAAAGTAACGAAAAGAAAAGAACGGAGAGTCAGAATGAAGAGGATTTTGGATTTATTATCGGAAGAGATGGGAAAGGCATTTGAAGCGGCGGGGTATGAGGCTTCTCTGGGCAGGGTGACTCTGTCCAACCGCCCTGATTTATGTGAATATCAGTGCAATGGCGCCATGGCCGGCGCGAAAAAATATAGAAAAGCGCCTCTTATGATCGCCAATGATGTGGCGCTTCAACTTGGGGACAGCCCGGTTTTTAAGGAGGCTGCTGCGGTGGCGCCCGGATTCCTGAACTTAAGGATTTCCGAAGATTTTCTTCTGAACATGGTCGGGACTATGGCAGAAGAAGGGAAATTTGGCCTGGAAATGCCGGAGATGCCGAAGAAAATCATGATTGATTACGGCGGAGCCAATGTGGCAAAACCGTTGCATGTGGGGCATCTGCGCCCCGCCATCATCGGGGAGAGCATTAAGCGTATCTGCAGGTATGCGGGACATGAGGTCATCGGAGACGTGCATCTGGGAGACTGGGGCACGCCTATAGGGATGGTGATTACGGAGCTACAGGAGAGAAAGCCTGAGCTGCCGTATTTTGATGAAAATTATGACGGAGCCTATCCGGACGAGGCTCCCATTACCGAGGCTGAATTTGCGGAAATCTATCCCCTTGCCAGCGCAAAGGCGAAAGCGGACCCGGAGTACAGGGCCAGGGCGTTGGAGGCAACCCGCAAATTCCAGACCGGCGTGCGGGGATATCGTGCTCTGTGGAAGTACATTGTGGATGTGTCCAAAGTGGATCTGAAGAGAAATTATGACAGCCTGAATGTGGAATTTGATCTCTGGAAGGGCGAGAGCGATGTGAATGATCTGATTCCGGAGATGGTGGCCTATATGAAAGACAATGGCTATGCCCATATCAGTGAGGGCGCGCTGGTGGTGGATGTGAAGGAAGAGACCGATACCAGGGAGATTCCTCCCTGTATGATTCTGAAATCCGACGGGGCTTCCCTTTACAATACCACGGACCTTGCCACAATCATGGAACGTATGCGTCTGTATGATCCGGATGAAATCATTTATATTACGGACAAGCGTCAGGAGCTGTACTTTGAACAGGTATTCCGCTGTGCCCGGAAAACGAAGCTGGTGAAGCCGGAAACTGTGCTGAAATTTCTCGGACATGGCACTATGAACGGCAGCGATGGAAAGCCCTTCAAGACCAGGGACGGAGGAGTGATGCGTCTGGAGAGCCTGGTTGGAGAGACCAGAGACGAGATGTACCGGAAGATACGGGAAGGCCGGGAGATGCCGGAGGAAGAGGCAAGGAAAACGGCGGAAACGGTAGCGCTGTCCGCCCTGAAATATGGTGACCTGTCCAACCAGGCAGCCAAGGACTATGTGTTTGACATCGACCGCTTTACCTCCTTTGAGGGAGATACCGGTCCCTATATTCTTTATACAATCGTCAGAATCAAGTCCATACTGAACAAATATCAGGAGCAGGGAGGAAAACTGGAAGGTCTTACCTTCCTGAAGGCGGGAAGTGAGTCGGAGAAGGAGCTGGAAATGGCTCTGGTTCAGTTCAATACCATGATGACAAATGCAGCCGAAGAGAAGGCGCCCCACAGAGTATGTGCTTATATTTACGATCTGGCCAATGCATTTAATCATTTTTACCATGAGACGAAAATTCTGGCGGAGGAGGATGAGGCCAGGCGGGGGAGTCTGATTGCTCTGCTGATGCTCACCAGGGATGTGCTGGAGACCTGTATCGACCTTCTGGGATTTTCCGCGCCTGAGAAGATGTGACAGGCGATATGGATAACTTGTGTTATGGTTGGACTTTTCCTGATAGAATGCGGAGGGGCAGCGATTGTACCAGCGCATACCGGTCACGTAAAATATGACAGATAAGATACGTAAGGAATTCGGTACATTCAATAATGGCACAATTATGATTTGACTTTCAAGGCAGGAAACACGAAAGAAAATTGGGAGATGGAAAATCGGCGGATCATCGGCAGGATAATGCTGGCTCCTGCCAGTGATAACAAAAAGACAAAGCAACGGAATCAGAAAGGAGGAGTATCGCCATGAAAGTGGTCATTATCGGCGGTGTGGCGGCCGGAACAAAGGTTGCCGCGAAACTGAAACGGGAGAATCCGGAAGATGAGATTGTCATTTACACAAAGGGAAAGGATATTTCCTATGCGGGCTGCGGTCTTCCCTACTATATCGGAGGGGCCATTGAGACAGAGGGGGAGCTGATTGTGAATACCCCTCAGAAGTTCATGGGACTTACGGGAACCGAGGTCTATACGGAGAGTGAAGTGACGGCGGTGGACCCGGCGGCCAAAACCATTCAGGTACAGGGGGACGGAGCCCGGACAGTCAGCTACGACAAGCTTGTGATTGCGGTGGGAGCGGAGAGCTCTATGCCTCCGGTGGAGGGCACATCCCTTCCCGGGGTCTTTACTGTGCGAACTCCCCAGGATGCCATAAATGCCAGGAAGTATGCGGTGGAGAAGGAATGCAGACGTGCCGTGGTGGTAGGCGGCGGATTTATCGGCCTGGAAGTGGCGGAAAACCTGATGGCAAGAGGGATTTCCGTGACGGTGGTGGATATGGCGTCTCAGCTGATGCCGAACATTTTCGATCCGGAAATGGCGGATTACATACGGCGCAGACTCCAGGAAAAGGGGATGCGGATTTTAACCGGAACCGGATTGAAAGCTATCGGCGGGCAGGATGTGGGAATGATACGCTGGAAGCCGGAGAGATGGCAGAGAACTGCTTCGCGGTGGCGGATGTGGATCAGGACGGCAGGGAGGAAC
>JAAWLQ010000498.1 GCA_022797995.1 Lachnospiraceae bacterium | reverse complement strand
TCCTTAGTTCCTGCCGCCGTTGCTTTATGAGGGTCAAGACTGTCGATATCCTGTTGTATTCCTACAACAACGGAGCCGCCGTACATATCGCCTGAAGCTTCCTGCTCCCGGGCACTCTCCTGCGAAGTACTCTCCTGTGCGGAAGCAGTTCCCTGCGAATCTGTCACAGACTCCTTAGAGGAATTATCCCCCGAAGACTCTCCTGTGCCGTCTGCGCATCCGCCCAGTACAGCCATCACCAGAAGTGCCGTAAAAAGTAAACTGCAAAGTTTCTTTTTGCCATGAAAACATGTTTTCATTTTGCTCTTCTCCTCTTCGATTAATAAACCTCTCACTATTCAATTGTTTCCCTCATTTTACCATAGAATACGGTAAATGCAAGTATTTTATTCAATACAAGTTTCTGTGCATCTGTTGCTGTGAATGGAATGAACAGTAACACAGTTCAGACAGGGCACTATGCAGTTGCAAAGAATACACAAAAACAGAAAATGATGCAAAAATGTTGAAATTTTGACGTACCTTCTATGCAATGCCGCTGTAAAATATCGGAAGGAAACGGAGGTACTTACGATGAAACGAACAAAAAAACTGCTGTGTCTGCTGCTTGCATCTCTTATTTTTACCGCTTATTCACTGCCTTCTTACGCGGCAGGAGAAAGAACGGAAGAGGAAAGGCCCGAGGAGGAAGAGGATCTTCTTGCCCCTTATTTCATCCTTCAGAACGAGGATTGTCCCGTAGACCTTTTTCCCCTGAAATCCACGGAAGTGACCACGAATATCAACGGTGTCATCGCCGAGACTTATGTGGTACAGACCTATGCAAATGAAAGCGAGACGCCCATCAATGCCAGATATGTGTTTCCCACTTCTACCAGCGTGACCATGCACGGCATGAAAATGCAGATAGGCAACAATGTGGTCACGGCTAAGATTAAGGAAAAAGAAGAGGCAAAGGAAGAATATGAGGAGGCCAAAAGCGAGGGGAAAAGCGCTTCGCTGGTGGAACAGAAAAGGCCCAATGTGTTCACAATGGATGTGGCAAATATCATGCCCGGCGACACGGCCCGCATCGAGCTGCATTACACCGAGCTGATCTCTCCCACCGAAGGCATTTATGAATTTGTCTTTCCCACCGTCGTAGGGCCCCGGTATGCGGCGCCTCCGGAGTCGGAAGAATCCGCGGATGGTCAGAATAACGACTGGGTATCCAGTCCCTACCTTGCAGACGGCGAGACCCCTCCCGGAGAATATCTGATCAATGTCAATCTGTCCACAGGTGTTCCCATCGCCGGGATTGAAAGTAAATCTCATGAGATTAAAGTGGAGCAGGATGAGGAATCCAGAGCCAGGATTACGCTGGCGAATCCGGAAGAATATGCCGGCAACCGGGATTTCATTCTGAATTATAAGCTGACCGGTGAAGAAGTACAGAGCGGTCTCATGCTCACCTCTTCCGGAGAAGAAAATTATTTCATGCTGACTGTGCAGCCTCCGGAACGTTTCACACCGGAAGACGTACCTCCCCGGGAGTATATTTTCGTACTGGATGTGTCCGGTTCCATGATCGGTTATCCTCTGGACACTGCGAAGACGCTGATTCGGGATCTGGTCTCCAATTTAAAGGAAACAGATAAGTTCAACCTGATTCTGTTTGCCAATGAAACTTACAGGCTTTCGCCGGAATCCCTTCCGGCTACGGCTAAAAATATCGGATATGCCACGAAAATGATCGACAAGGAAACAGGTGGCGGCGGAACCTCCATGATGCCTGCGCTGGAGGAGGCCATCGCCATTCCACAGGAAGAAGATTTCGCCCGAAGTGTGGTCATCATCACAGATGGATATGTGGCAAATGAAGACGAGATTTTCGACCTGATCAACAGTCATATGGATACCAGCAGCTTTTTCTCCTTTGGGATCGGAAGCTCTGTCAACGATTATCTGATCAAGGGAATTGCGCAATGCGGTATGGGGGAATCCTTCGTGATAACCGATTCCGAAGATGCCGAAGACGGTGCCTCCCGTTTCCGCACTTATATAGAATCTCCGCTTCTGACCGGAATGACTATAGATTATGAAGGTTTTGAGGTATATGATGTGGCGACTTCCGCTCCTTCTATCCTCTATGCACAGCAACCTATTGTTCTGTTCGGGAAATGGAAGGGTGAGCCTTCCGGCAGTATCACAATATCCGGGAAGTCCGGTGAAAATGATTATGTTCAGGAGATTCCGGTGGACGGCGTCGCTGTGGACACGGAAAACGAGGCTATCCGCTATCTCTGGGCCCGGACAAAGCTGGACCAGCTGGCGGGATACGGAAGTGTGCGGAATGATGAGTCTGTCAGGGAGGAAATCACGCAGATTGGGCTGGATTACAATATGACTACCCCCTATACTTCTTTCATTGCCGTAATCGAGGAGGTCAGAAATCCGGAGGGAGACAGCAAGGATGTGAATCAGGCTTCTCCTCTGCCTCTGGGTGTGTCCAATCTGGCTGTGGGCGGCGGTTACACGGCATATTCGGAGCCTGGTGATATCCTGATTGTGCTGGCCGCGGCGGTCATACCCCTGCTTTGTTTCCTTCGCCGCAGGAAGGGACGGCGCTGTCAGGGCTGATACTGAGGCAGGGCAGGTCGCTGGAGTCGCATCTGGATAATGCGGATTTTGCTTTCCGGAGGCGGAATTAACTTCGCGTTTAGTTCACAAAGGCGGTGCCTCGTGCAAGGACCTGCAAGGTCCTGAGGCCTAAGACAGGATTCCCACCAATGACCGACAAGAGTCTGCGGCCTGAGACTAAGATTCCCGCAATGACCAACAGGGGGTCTGTCACCTAAGACCGGGATTCCTGCAATGATCAACAGGGGCCTGCCACCTGAGACCAGGGT
>JAAWLQ010000497.1 GCA_022797995.1 Lachnospiraceae bacterium | reverse complement strand
GTAATCAGGAAATTGATAACAGCAGTGATAAACTTCCCGTAATAAAGCACCGGCGCGTTCTCCCCGCCACCCAGGGTAACAGACAGATAGCTGAAATCCGTACCTCCGAAAATACCCAGTATCGGCGTCAGAATATCCTGATTCAGCGACGTTACGATAGAAGTAAACGCGCCTCCTACAATAACACCTACCGCCATATCCAATACATTACCCCTTGTAATAAACTTCCTGAATTCCGCTACAAAACCCTTCCCGCGGAAGTCCTTTTTTCCTTTTTCTTTTCCCATCTGTTTCCCGCCTTTCCGTATCTCTCCGCCGGCTTTCAACCCGGCCGCCGAAATCAGATCAGTATCCGAAGGATCAGCCGGCCTTAAGCCACGACATATCAGATTACATGATTTTATCATCTGAAATAATAGTATCACAAGAATTCTCCGGCCACAACCTATTTGTGCACTTGCCCATCCATAAAATTTGGTATATACTGTATAAAGACTGTTTTACGGGAAAAATCCACGACAGCGGCTGTACTGTCACACCCCGCCGGGACAAATGCCGAACGGGCTTCGGACTATAGTACTGTCGTGCGGCGACTATAAATAAGGAGTTGACACAATGACGAAAAAAGAGATTGCTGAAATCAAAAAGCTGCTCACACCAAAGAACTGTTCCATCACACGCATCTGTGGCTGCTATGTGGATGGGGAGAAAAATAAAAAAACAGAGCTGAAGCAGGCCTTCCTGGCTCTTCCCGAAGAAGAGATGTTCAAATATTTTGAAATTCTGCGGAAAGTCCTGTCCGGAACCCTGGGTCGGAACCTCCTCACCCTTGAGTTCCCTCTGGCTCTGGAAATGGCCGGTACTGCAGACGCAGCCCCGGAAAATCTGCCAGGTCTCCCGGACAACACGGATTCGGAAGCCGCTCCTGCTTCTGTGCGCACGGATACAGATATCCCGGGCAACACTCATGAATTCCTGCTGCGCTTAAGAGACAGCCGGCTGAAGGATGATACTCTGCTGGAAGCCTATTATGACAAAATCATCGAGAGCTATGAATATGTGGGAAATTATCTGATTTTAATCATACATGATGTCTATGATGTGCCAGGAAGGACCACAGATGGTCTGGAAATGGAAGACGCCTCAGACGAAATCTATGAATACATACTGTCCTGTATCTGTCCCGTTGAGCTGTCCAAACCGGGACTGAGCTATGATGCGGAGGAAAATACCTTCCGTAACCGTACCAGAGACTGGGTGGTATCTCTTCCTGAGGCTGGTTTCCTCTTTCCAGCCTTCACCGACAGAAGCGCGGATATTCACAGCCTCCTGTATTATTCGAAAAATTCGGAGGAGCTGAAGGAAGGATTTGTGGAACAGCTCTTTGGCTGTCCTCTGCCCCTCTCTGCCGACAGTCAGAAAGAAACCTTCCAGACACTGATTGAGGATACTCTGGGAGACGACTGTGATATCGAAATGGTGAAAAACATTCATGATCGTTTCACCGAGCTGGCGGAAGAGCACAAGGAAGCACCGGAGCCGCTTGTACTGGATAAAAACGAAGTGAAAACCATTCTGGCTGACAGCGGGGTGGCAAATGACAAACTGGATGAATTTGACCGCCATTACGAAGAAACCGCCGGGGAGAATACTTCTCTGCTGATGTCCAATGTTATGAATACACGCTCCTTTGAGGTAAAAACTCCTGATATCGTCATCAAGGTCAATCCGGAACGTACCGATCTGATTGAGACGCGCAGAATAGACGGAAGAGAGTGCCTTGTCATAGAGCTGGACGGAGGTGTGGTGGTGAACGGCATTGCCGTGAGAACTTCCACGGAAAAGGAATTATCCGAAGACAGGAAGGGAGAAGAATAATCTTCTCCGCTTCTTCTGTTCTTTTCGTCTGTCATCTTCTGCCTGTCTCCCGAAGCCTGAACTGCTGAACGGAAAGCCGCAGCTCATCTGCCTGCTGATTCAGCTCTCTTGCGGAAGCCGCTGATTTCTCCGCGGTAGCCGCGTTGGTTTGAACCACCTCGGAAATCTGTTCCATCCCCAGAGTCAGCTGTTGCAGAGACTGTGCCTGTTCCACAGCCGATGCGGCAATCCGTTCCACCATTTCCGCCGATTTCTCCGCGCTGGCGATCACCTCGGAAAGAGCCTGAGTCGTATCCGCCGACAGAGACTCTCCATAAGACACCAGTCGCATGGAATTCTCAATCAGCTCCGTAATATCCTGTGCCGATGCGGAGCTTTTATTTGCAAGGCTTTGTACTTCATTTGCCACCACGGCAAAACTTTTTCCCGCATCTCCGCCTGCCCGTGCCGCTTCAACCGACGCATTTAATGCCAGTATCTTCGTCTGAAGCGCAATGTCTTCAATGGTTTTAATAATTCCTCCAATCTGATTGGAAGAGCGGGATATATCCGCCATGGCTTCTGTCAGAGCCTCCATTTTCTCATCACACACCTGAAGATGAGCCGATGACTCTTCCGACAACGTTTTAGCATTGTCCGCATCCTTTGAAGTGCTGTCCACCTGTCTGGAAATATCCTGTATGCTTGCAGACAGCTCCTGGACGGCGGCTGCCTGTTCCACAGAACCGCTGGACAGCGTCTGTGCGTCGGAAGCCATATGCTCTGATTCCATGGATACCCTCTCGGCTGTACGGTTGATTCCCATTAGCGCACCGTTCAGCGAGTCCAGAATCTGCCTCATGGCATTCTGAATCGGAAGAAATTCTCCCCGATAATCCTTTCCCACCGTCAGATTCATATTCCCCTGAGCCATCTGTGCCAGTATGTAATCAATGTCTTTAATATACTTTTTCAATTCACGCCTGGTTTCATGAATGGAATTCACCAGCATGCCGATTTCGGAAGTATTGGATTCCAGAGAAAAATCCGCCGAGAGATTTCCCTG
>JAAWLQ010000496.1 GCA_022797995.1 Lachnospiraceae bacterium | reverse complement strand
CTCGATCAGCGTCTCATCGTGGGAAACATATAAAACCGGCAGCGCAGATTCCCGGATAAAGGCCTCCAGCCATTCCAGCGTTTCAATGTCAATGTCATTGGATGGTTCGTCCAGCAGCAGTATTGTGGGCCTTCCAATCAGGATTCTTGCCATCTGTACCTTCACCTTTTCTCCGCCGGAAAGTGTGCCAATACGCTGCTCACTGTAAAATAATTCCGGCGAAAAGTGCAGCTTCCTGGCCAGATCGTTCAGTTCCCTCTGGTCATACTCCCAGAACGATTCCTCCTCCGCGAAAAATTCACAGACGCTCTTCCCCAGCTCCTCCGTCTCCGGCTCCTGGGGCAGATATCCCAGCTTTTCCCCCGTATGAATGCAGCTCCCTTCCGCCTCTGCATAGCTTTCTATGGCGCCCGGACTGTAAATCCATTTCAGGATGGTGGATTTCCCGTTGCCCTCCTCGCCGATCAGCACAGCCCTGTCGCCGGGGTTTAATACAAAATTAAATTTCTCCACAATGGTTCTCAGGTCCTTTTTGTGGGTAATCGTCAAATCTTTTATCTGTAACATACTCTCTTATCACCTGCCACCTTTCATTCTCTCACAAGCTCTGCCATTTCTTCTTCCTTCCAGCCCCTGGACGGCAGAATGACCGCCCGCTCCCTCACCACTTCTTGCAAAATCCGCAGTTCCACCTGCTGCCTGTGCCTGAGATGTGCCACCAGATCCCCAAAGCCTGAACACCCATGTGCCTTTCCCCAGGGAGATTCACACAGATAGTTCATCATCAATGGATACCACATTTCCTTTCCATGACTGTCGCAGCGCTCCTTTCTGATGATTTCCGTGCTTTCCTCCAGGTTCCCCCCGTACAGATACAGCAAAAGGAAATTCTCTTTCCGCACCTCGTCATATAATTTCCGATAAAACGCCACAATCTCATCGTCACTCATCTGGTGAAATAAAATCAGGTCTTCCACAATATTCTGCAGAAATGCACATTCAAACAGATATCCTGTTCCGGAAAACCGGCGATATCTCATACGTACAATATCCTCCAGCTCCTCCCGTGATTTTCTTCCATTGTAAATCTCAAACCGCTCTAAATCCTTATGAAATCCCGGAATATCCGTAAGGATTTTCGTGTACGTGACAATATAGCGGTCATCTTCCCTGAAAGTATTGGTCTCCAGCTCCTTCTGCAGAGCAGGGTACCTCTCCTTCATGGCATAGTATTCTCCTTCTGTCATCCAGGCACACCAGGCCAGCTCCACAGGCGAGTAGTCGCCCTCCCGGCACACATGCAGGTCCGGCCTTTTCTCCGCAATCTTCTGCAGCAGCGTGGACTTTCCCATTCCCTGTATTCCTTCTATAAAAATGTTATGCATACCTCTCTCCTTCCCGTTATCTGACAGCACAAAAAAAGAACTGTCCGTCGCCAAACAGTCCCATTACATACCATAACCCCACAAATCCAGACCAGAGCAAATATTGCATCCCTGTGCCAAAATATGGCGAATTTGCACACAAAAAGAGAGGCTATGAGAACATAATCCACTTTTGGCAACATGATAAAGCAGTACCAACTTTTCTTCGTACTGCCAAAACCTTCATGTAATCAAAAGCAGATTATCTTCGCATTTTTTCACCTCTCTCTTTCAGATAAACCCATTTTATTAAGGGAAATTACAGAAATCTTATGAATTCTCTTCGTCACCGTTATCTGCCACTTCCTGATTTTCTGTAACATCTTCCTCTATCTCATACCGCAGATCAAAAAGAGTTTTAATATTGAATCCCATCGCCCTACCTCCTTTTACTAATTTAATATATACATTATTTTACTTCCTGTGTCAATATCTAATCGACTGTTATTGCTTTATGCCCCTTCACAATATTATTCCTGTATGCATCAGCCTCTTTATAAGCCTGTATTTCCGCCAGCTTTTTCCACTCGTTAAATAATTCAATTACATTTGTATATAATTTTTGTTCCCCTGTTTCATTATTTGTGGCAATATCATAGTACAATAACTGCACTATTTCCAGATATGTTTGATGCAATGATTGATATACAGTGTCTTTGTCTGCCACTTCGTAGTTAAAATGCATGGCAAAAAACTCCAGATTATTCAGAGTTGCACATACTAACTCGTTCATAAAATATTCAATGACTCTGGTCTTATTTACCTTTCTCGCTTCAAATAGCTTATCTCCGTCTTTTATATATACAGGCTGGTAAAGTACTGTGTCCCTGGCATAGTCGTCTGCCGCTTCAATAATTATATCGACAAACTCTTTTGACCACAATATTTTCTTAATTTCTTCTTTTTGCTGTTTACTGAGATTTTTATCCAGTTCACGGATATCAAAGCTATTCATATCTTCTTTTCGAATACTGTTCAGAATATCGAGAATTCTTGATTTGTCATAAATATTTTGAATAATGATCATATTGCACAACACATTATCCTTGTAGTATTCAGCCAGCTCAATAGCCTTTTGAATTCTGTTATTATGATACTGATGTAATTCCGCTTTTTTGGCCAGAACATATTGCCAGACTCCTGTAATACCCCCTAAAATTACTACTAATGCACATAAAATCTGCATTAAATAATATGTATTTTCCAAAGCAGTCCGGCATAGAAAAACATCTTTTATGGAATGAACTCCATTTAATATCAGCGAAGCCAGTATCAGTATTGTAACGACAGCCAATACTCCTCCGGCTACCCATTTCCGTTTTATCATTTATAACTCCCCCTTTGTCTTATGCTATCACAAATTGTCAAAAAAGGGAAGACGTTAAAACAAAATTCTTTATAAATCGTTATTTCGTTCACATTCTAAAAATCCCTCCCCGCCCAATGCCTCAAACGGCCGATTTCGTGCCTCCTCCCTCTGCTGCGCATATTTTTGTGTATAC
>JAAWLQ010000495.1 GCA_022797995.1 Lachnospiraceae bacterium | reverse complement strand
ATCCCCTGGAACAGCCAGGTCAGGTACCCCAGTACACCTACGTTTCCCCGGGCCCCGGAGCACCATTGATACGCCATATTTGCAAAATAGATCTGGACAAGGAACGCGCCAAACCATTTCAGCCTGCAGTCCCGATAGCCATAATTCAAATCATACCAGATCAGTTTTCCGAATCTATGTTTCTTGTGGCATTTCATCATAAAAGTCCCTTCTCCTTTTTTCTGAAATAGAGAAAAAACAGGGCTCCCGCCGCCAGAAGTGCTCCCAGTTCCCCCAACAGCCAGCCCGGGGCAGGAGTAAACTGCTGACTGGGCCGCAGAAATCCGGCGGGACAGGCTGAGAACTGCATTGTCGTAGTTCCCACGGAAAACAGAGCGGTATAAACCAAAAAGGGCATCAGCTGTATGGCAAACCGGTTCCTGAAAAAGATTGTGGCAAAAAGGGAAAGGGTATTGAACAATCCGTAAAACAGTCCGTCCATTATCATGTAAATCAGTACATACAAAAAAGGCTGCCGGAAATAAAGCGCTCCCAGAAATGATTCCTCCCCGATCGGAGCAAGCCCCATTCCCGCCTGTGGCATCACAGCCGGAAGGAAAAGGTTTGTACCCAGAAAATCAAAGGCCAGCGGCAAGACGGCAACTGCGGCGCCGCTTAAGAATACTGCCAGGTATTTTGCCGTCAGGTACCTTCCCCACCTGCCTCTCACCGCCGCCTGGTTTCCATACCCTGTGGCACAGTCGAATACAAAGCTTGTGCCGTGAGGAAGCGCACAGAGAATCGGCAACCACATAAAATACAAAGAAGCCTGAAAAGAATAATTCTCTCCGCCCATCCATTTGTTGAAAGAGGACAGGGGATATCCTCCCGCATTGACATAATTTCTCACCGGCAGAACATATTCCCATAAATGCCAGAAGCTGATACAGCAACCAATCAACAGAGCCGCCCCCATACGCCGGTTTTTAAACGCTCTGTCCAGCTCGAATTTCAGAATGCCCGCCATCTTTACTCTGCCTTCACTCCCAGATCGATAAAATAACTTGTCTCACTGTCCCCATCATACTCATTTACATGATAGTAAAGCAGATAAGGCCCTGCGGAACCCATACGGCTCTCCAGAGTAGGATCCGCCGCCAAAAGGCGTTCGCTGCTCTCTATTACCCATCCGATTTCACTGGTTACAGACGCTCCCGGCTCCAATACCCAATGATGCTTTTCATTCTCCGTGCCCTTCTCCCAGTCCATATCATAATAGCAGGCATCGGCCGTCCACGGAATGGCAGCCAGAGAATCACCGATGGCGGAGATATCATTGCCGGTGCGGACAATCTCCTGGGGCTGATCCGTGGTATTGGTGAAGGTGATGGTAAGAAACAGAAATTGAAAGCCTTCCGGAAGGTTTCCCTGGTTGTCCGTATTGGCTCCCGGCGTAAATATGCTCAGATGCTTCCCGTTTCGGTCTCCAAAGCTTTCCGTGTACTCCACCTTCTCAATTTCACAGGAAATTCCCCCTGCGGATGCCGACTGGGTAATTGGCAGAATGTTTTCCTCCTTCGCATAGAGATCGTCCACATAATACACATCTCCAATACCGGCTGTCGTCGCCTGGGACTGCCCGGAAGCTCCTGCCCCGCCGTTTCCTGATGTCCCGGAGCCTGTGGACAAGCCATTGGAAGCAGCATCCCCCGCTCCGTTTTCTTCTGGGGATTGATTCTGTACCAGTCCTCCGTCCCCGGTCCCTTGATTCTGCACCGTACTATCGTCCCCGGTTGTCTGCCCCTGCACCAGTCCGCTATCTCCTGCTGTTTGTCCTTGTACCAGTCCTCCGTCCTCCTGGGCAGGCACATTCCCGGCACAGCCTGACAGCATTGACGTCAAAAGTACCATTGAAACTATCTTCAAGGTTGTTTTTACCAGTTTTATTCTCATAATAAAAATCTCCTTTCATATCTCCTGATCTATCATAAAATACCTTTTTGCAGAAAATCCCCCGGAAAATGCAAAAAAAATGCAAAGACGGTCTCCCCGGACTATCTTTGCATCCCCTGCATCTTTATTCTTTTGTTCGCATCAGGCCTGACTCATCCGGCCTGATAATCCCTTTCAGCCTGACAATCCGCCTGGAAGCTGTGAGAGAATTCCGTGTGCATCTTTGTCTTTATAAAGTGGACATACCTCACTGTGTTTTCCTGTCCGCCATCACTATGTATCCCCATATTGTGTCATAGACAAGTTGGGTGTTTTGCGGGAAATGCTGTATATTCGGTGTTTGGGGCTTGTTTTGGAGTTCAAGATAAGAGGGTGTAAGGGCAAATAGTTCAACTATAATTCAACTCGTTTACAGAAATCTGGCTGAAAATACGGATAAAAACCGGAAGATACCAGAAGTTCAACACACATGAATTTCAAATCTTGCCCACCTTGAAATCATTAAGCATATAGAGCAGCATATAGAGAACCTTAAAGATTTTAAAATACTATTGAGAAAACCCCTTTTTCAGCGTATACTGTTACTAATGGGAAAGAGCCCTCCCAATGGGAAGCATTTTTCCATGGAAGAAAGGAATTTTCATCATGGGAAAGATAGATACTATAACAAAGGAATATATGGGGAATCCGGTAGTCTTTGCCGATGCGTTTAACCAGCTTTTATACCATGGGGATCAAAGGATCGACCCTGCCCGGCTGACGGAACTGGACACTACGGAGATTGTGATTCCATATGGAGGAGATGGTGCTGGTGTGCCGGAGCAGAAATACCGGGATGTGCTGAAGCTACTGTACGCCATGACGGACGGTAAAACTGCATACTGTGTGGTAGGAATCGAGAACCAGGCGGAAATCCATTATGCCCTTCCTGTCAAGAATGGGGTTTATGATTTTCTCCAGCTATCCCACCAGGTCAGCGAGGCGGCCAATGCCCATAGACAGGCCATGAAGGAATCGAAATCAAAACA
>JAAWLQ010000494.1 GCA_022797995.1 Lachnospiraceae bacterium | reverse complement strand
ACCTGACGTACACCCTTTAAGATTAACGGTTTGCGATAGGGTGAATTCTTCCAGTCCAGCAGTTTTGATAAAATCAGTCGTTCCATAGATGCGCTCCATCACATTTTTATTTATAATTATGTGCTTTTAATCACATTTTTATTATATTTTAAATTCATAATAATTACAACCCCTGTCACAAAAATGACCGCACTTCCCAGCAAAAAATTTCTATTAGATTTCTCATTGGTTTTACGAGTCCTTTTTGTTCCGTCACATCAACTGAATCAAGATTGTATTTCCCCCAAGAATAAGGTATAATGATTCTGCATTTACGGAGGCAAAACAGTGTGAAAATCAATTTTTTCACACGCGAAAGGTATAGTTATTCATATGAGAGTTTCTGATTTGATAAATCTCGCATCACAGTATCTAAAAATGGGAATTGCAGCCGCGCTGTTTATCATATTGTGTATCTTTATCGGCTATTTTGTTGTGTATAGAAAATTATTAAGGGGGCAGAAGAAGGTTACCTGGAAAAGGTTTTTATGGTGGGGCATTTTCATCTGTTATCTGTGCGTCGTTTTGGGCGCCACCCTGTTCAGCCGCGGAAATTATCTTTATAATGGAAAGATTGTACCTCTGTTCTACTCTTATAAGGAAGCATGGATTCATTTCTCAGATTCGGCATGGAGAAATATTATCCTGAATTTCTGCATGTTTGTTCCTCTGGGTTTCTGGCTGCCTCTTGGAATAAGGCGATTCCGCAGCTTCTGGAAAACTTACCTTGCCGGATTTGGTTGCTCTTTATTGATTGAGTGTGTACAGCTGTTTCTGAGACGCGGAATCTTTGAGCTGGATGATATTATGGGGAATACGATAGGAACCATGATCGGATACGGCTTCTTTTCCTTTGGATTCTTTCTTGTGGGCAGAAAAGCCAGCAGAGAAGAAAGGAAGTACCGACATGCGGTCTCTATCCTGTTTTTACAGGTACCTCTCCTTTTGACATGTGCCGCGTTTGCAGTGATTTTCTGGAAATATAATGCCCGGGAATTGGGGAATAATCCCTATAGATACATAGAGGCCTATGACAGCGCCAGGCTTCAAGTGACGGCAGAAAATACGTTCCGCACAGAGAAGCCGGAGCTTGAAGTATATAAAGTCACCACTTTGACTGTGGAGGCTGCGGAGGAAAAGGGAGAGCAGATTTTCAAAGCATTGGGGACAACCACAGATACGTCCCGGACTGACGTGTATGATGAGACAATTGTTCTGTATTCTGAGATGGGCGGCTATAGCCTGTGGATCGATTATCAGGGCGGGACTATGGAATTTACCAATTTTGATGTCCTCTATCCCAATGACCACATCACCCCGGAGCCGGTAACCGGCGCGAAGGAAGACGAAATTCGATCTGCCCTGTACGCCATCGGATTCAAAGTGCCGGAAAGCGCTGCTTTCAGGGAATCCAAACCTGGCACCTATTGTTTTGATGCCACAATGTCAGAGACGGAGGCAGGGCTTGTGAACGGAACTTTTACCTGCGAATATTATGGGGCGGAGAAAGGATTCGGAAAAATAACGGATTCTCTTATTGCAGGCACCCCGTATAAAGCATATGCGGCAATCAGTGAGCAGGACGCCTATGAGCAGCTTGCGAAGGGAGAATTTGCCTGGCTGGGAAATGGGTATCTGGAAATCCAGGTTACGTCCTGTTCGCTGGCATATACTCTGGATTCAAAGGGATATTACCAGCCCAATTACGCGTTTGCCTGTACGATTAACGAAGAGGAGAGCCGGATTATGATTCCGGCCCTCCGGGATTGAGTTTTGCAACAGGTACTTTATATTTGGAGCTATTGCTTATCTGCCACAATGGTAAACTCTCCCGGCAGCTTCTCATTTGTCCATGCAGGATGTTCATCAAACTTTCTCAGGATAAAGCCACTGTTTATAACCGAATTGATAATCTCGCTGATGGTGTACTTTCTATAACTGCATTTTGGTATTTGACTGCGAATACTTTCTTCAAAAAAACGGGCATGTGCCATCTCGCCTTCAAAAATTTCCTTTGAAAAGTAATCCATGGTCGTCTGTTCCAGATTCAATATATCTGATATTTTTGTAAAGGGATGAAAATCACTGCAGATCATTTTCCCATTGTCTTTCAACAGGGAATACATGATACCCATAAATTCATCGATATCATGGAAGTAATGTAATATTCCGCCTTCCATAAACACCACATCAAAATAATTACCATACTTCTCCAAATCGATTTCCAGTATATCACATACCTCAAAATTCAGGTCAACATTTGCGGCTTCCGCAACTTCAAGGGCATATTTCTTATTGTCTTCGGAGATATCAAATACTGTGACTTCCGCTCCTAAAATAGCCAGAGGCACCGCTTTCTTCCCACAGGAGCCACATATGTTCGCCACTTTAATCCCGCTATAGGTGTCAAAATAATCAGAATACCGTTTCAACATCCCCAGGGGATTCTCCAGGTCCTTCTTCGCCCGGTCACCCGGTGCACCGGACTGTTTCACCCAAAATTCATATGATTAACTCCTATTAGGAAAACACACTGTCAAAAGGGTTTTTGCGTTGGCGGGGGTCAACCCGCCTCGGCGGTATCGGTGGTGTTGATTTCAATGTACTCGGCAATCTTGCGGAACTCGTCCGCGAACTTGAAGTGAACGCTGATATTGCCGTTTTCGTAAACCTTGATGTGGTCTACTAAGTCCGTGAGGATTTCACGGGTCAGCGTTTCGATGCTCTGATACTTTGCAAAGGCTACCAGCGCGGGGTGTTCCTTGTCAACGCCATTTGCCAGCTCTGCCCGTTCCGCGTTCAGCCGGGCCAGCACATCCGAGAGGTCGGCGGCCTGCCGTTCATAATCGGCTTTCATATCCCGGTATTCCTGCTGGGTGATTTCCCCGTCTTTCCAATCTTGATACAGTGACTGCTTATAGCGG
>JAAWLQ010000493.1 GCA_022797995.1 Lachnospiraceae bacterium | reverse complement strand
GCTGCGCACCTATGCCTGGATGACGCTTCTGGAGGACAATGGGCTGATCAATTCGGCGCTGGCAGCCATAGGTCTGCCCCGGGTACATATGATTAACACGGCTGGGGCGGTGGTCCTGGGAATGGTCTACAACTATATTCCCTATATGATTCTGCCTCTGTACTCTGTTCTGACGAAAATGGACCAGAGCGTGATTGAGGCGGCTCAGGACCTGGGGGCAAACGGCAGGCAGGTCTTCCTGAAAGTGGTGGTACCTTTAAGTATGCCGGGGATTATCTCCGGCGTGACCATGGTGTTCGTGCCGGCGGTGAGTACTTTTATTATCTCGAAGATGTTGGGCGGGGGCGGCAATCTGCTGATTGGCGACCTGATTGACATGCAGTTTCTGGGCAGTGCCTACAACCCGAATCTGGGTTCCGCCGTTTCCCTGGTGCTGATGGTGATCATTCTGATCTGCATGGGTATCATGAATCAGTTTGATGACGGGGAAGTGAATGAGAAAGGAGGCATGCTGCTGTGAAGAAGGCAAGCGGACGTATTTACACTTTTCTCATTTTCCTTTTTTTATACGCACCGATCCTTGTGCTGATCGTGTTCTCTTTTAACGATACGGATACGGGAAGCCGTGTGGTCTGGGGCGGGTTTTCTCTGCGCTGGTATCAGAAGCTGTTTGAAGACCGGCTGATTCTGGAGGCTCTGCGCAATACGCTGGTGATAGCGGTGGTGTCCGCGGTGGTATCTACGGTGCTTGGAACAGTGGCAGCCATTGGAATCAACGGAATGAAGCGCCTGCCCAGACGGATTATGATGAATATTACCAATTTTCCCATGGTGAATCCGGAGATCGTCACGGGTGTGTCCCTGATGCTGCTTTTTGTGTCTGCGGTGAGACTGTTTGGAGGGCGAAGTCTGGGTATGGGCTCCCTGTTCGCCGCTCATATCACTTTCTGTCTGCCCTATGTGATTCTGTCGGTTCTGCCGAAGCTGCGCCAGATGGACCCCAACCTGTATGAGGCGGCCCAGGACCTGGGATGTCCCCCGTTAAAGGCCTTTTTTAAGGTGGTACTGCCGGAGATTATGCCGGGAATCGTGACAGGAATGATTATGGCATTCACACTTTCCATAGATGATTTTGTCATCAGCTATTTTACCAGCGGTACCACACAGACTCTGCCCATTTACATTTACTCCATGACCCGCAAGCGCATCAGTCCGGAGATCAATGCGCTGTCTACCGTGATGTTCGGAGCGGTGATGATATTATTGATTATTATCAATGTCCGCAACGGGAGAGAGCAGGACGGACCGAAGAGGCAGGATGTCTGAGAGATGGGAGCAGTTCAGACAGGATGCTGAAAAGTCAGGAGAGAGATTAATGGCAGATTCCGGCAAATTTGGAACTGTCTCGAAAGAACTATAGTACTGGAGGTGTGAAGGGGATGAAGGAAGAAGGAATTTTTCACAGAAGAGAAAATCTCCATGGAAGAACAGTATTTTCCGGAAAGACATCATTTCATAAGAAGAGAAAGCTTCTCCGGAAAAATGGGATAAGCAGGCTCGGCGGCATCTTCCTCAGCCTGGCGCTCCTTCTGGCATTCCTGCCGGCGCGCGGCGTCCGGGCACAGGAGGCAGCGGCTCCCGACAGGGGTGTCACCATCAATGTGTACAACTGGGGAGAATACATCGCCAACGGCACCGATGATTCGATGGATGTGAACGCCGAATTTACCAGGCGCACAGGTATCCGGGTTAATTATACTACCTTTGACAGCAACGAGTCCCTTTATTCCAAACTGGTGGGCGGCGGTGCGGACTATGATGTGATTATTCCCTCTGATTATATGGTATCGAGGCTCATCAATGAGAACATGCTGGCGGAGCTGGATTTCTCCAATATTCCCAACTATCAGTATATTGACGAGAGCTTTCGCAACCCGGATTATGATCCGGAGAACCGGTATTCCGTACCCTATACCTGGGGAGTGGTGGGACTGTTCTACAATACGGATTACATCAGCGAGGAGATTACCAGCTGGACAGCCCTGTGGGATGACCGCTATGCCGGGAAGATTCTCATGTTCGACAATCCCAGAGATGCCTTTGCCATCGCTCAGTTTCTGCTGGGACAGTCTCTGAATACCACGGAGGAAAGCGACTGGCTGGAAGCCGTGGCCCTTTTAAAGCAGCAGAAGCCTCTGGTCCAGGCCTATGTGATGGACAAAATTTTCGACAAGATGGAGAGCGAGGAGGCCTGGATTGCCCCTTACTATTCCGGCGACGCGGCCATTCTGGTGGACAACAGTGACAATATCAAGTTCGTGGTGCCACAGGAGGGGACCAATTACTTTGTGGATGCCATGTGCATTCCGGCCACTTCCGCTCACAAGGCGGAGGCGGAAGCCTATATCAATTTCCTGTGTGATCCGGAGATTGCGGGGGAGAATATGAACTATGTGGGGTACTCTACCCCGGAAACCGCCGCAAAGGCATTTATTGATGAAGAAATTGTGGAGAGCCCGGTTCACTACCCGGACGAGGAGATTCTGGCCCGTACCCAGGTATTTGTGAATCTGCCGGAGGAGACCAGCAAACTGATAGACAGACTCTGGGCCGAGGCGAAGATGGGAGGGCCTGGGGAAGCGGCCGTGCTGGTGGCCATCATCCTTGGATTCCTGGCATTGTATATTGTGATTATATTGTATAAACGGCGCAAACGGAAAAGAGAGCTGGCGTAAATTTACGTCGGCTCTTATTATGCTTTTATTCAAGTATTGCTTGACTTCAGGCAGAGTATTTGGTAGAATGAATACATTCGCAGGAGTGCGGGTGTCAGAAGTTCAGTATTTTCAGGTCGCAAGCATGTCGAGTGAGTGTTCAGAAAAAGATCCCGGATTAAAATTATAAGCGATAGGAGTAAGCGGCGTTGGATCTGCAGTTCATTTGATAAGTACCGGACGGAAAAACATCGGGGAACATGTTCCCCG
>JAAWLQ010000492.1 GCA_022797995.1 Lachnospiraceae bacterium | reverse complement strand
TGGGGAAGAGTATCTGGTGGACGGTATCACTTATCAGGGTGGTATTAAGGGCTAAAAAAGCGAAAAGAAAATCTAAGTCGACAAAGCACGTCGACTAAGATTTTCTATGTTTCACTTGACAGAATCCGCTCGCGGATTCTGTCGGAATCTTACAAAATTTTAAATTTGTTTTCATAAGGTTCAGGAACGAGATAGATTGAGGAGAGGTAGAGCGATGAACGAGAACGGAAAGAAAAAAAGGGAATGGGTGAAGACGGCAGCGATAGTATTTCTGTCCGTGATGTTGGTACTCACCTTTTTCTCCAACACGATTATGAACTATTCCCTGCCGGAAGTGGCCACACAGTATGTGCAGTCGGGAACCATTACGGCGAAGATACGAGGATCGGGTACGGTGGAGAGCGGCGACCCCTATAATGTGGAAGTAAAGGAATCCAGGCAGGTGTCCGGCGTGGCCGTTCATGTGGGCGATACTGTCCAGAAGGGCGATGTGCTCATGTATCTGGAGGACGAGGAGAGCGAAGAGCTGAAGACGGCGAAGGAAACGCTGGAGAACCTGGAGGCAGAGTACGAGAAGGCGATTGTCAGTGCCGATACCAGTAAGGGGCTGGTAAATCGGGTTGAGAGTGGAAATGTTACTTCCACAGATTCGAAACTGGCGCAGATTGATGCTTATAACAATGCGATCCAGCAGCAGGAGGCGGCCATCAAAAATTATAATAACCGCATTGCGGAAATTGACGCCGAACTCGGTAAGCTGGGAGATAACACAGTGGATACCACGGCAGAGCAACAGCAGGTAAATGCGACCCAGGCGGAACTGGATAAGGTGACAGCCGCTGTTCCGGCCGCCAAAGAAAAGCTGGAAGCTGCTCAGAGGGTGCTGGAATCAGTGAACAGTGCAGTGACGGCAGCGGAAGAAAGAAAGGCTGCCTGTGAGGCGGCAAGGACAGTGGCAATGGAAAACCATACCGCAAAGCTGAACCGGCTGAACAGCCTGAATGAAAAGAAGAATGACGCGGGAGGATCCGGGCTCACATCAGATGAGGAGGTAGAGCTGGCCCGTCTGGAAGGGGACGGGGAAGGCAGTGTAACAGAGGCCTCTGCGGCATTGGCGGACGCGGAAAATGCACTTCAGGAAGCGACAACTGCTCTGGACAATGTAAATGCCAGTATTGCCGCAGACCGGGAAAAGGCACAGAAAGAAATAAACGACAGACAGACGGAATATAAAAATGCGCTGGACGCCCAGACAACGTGGGAGGGCAAGCTTGCGGAAGCAAAGCGTAATCTGGCCAATAAAGAGGCGACAAAGCCGGACAACAGCCGTCGCGATGCGCTGACCAACGAGAAAGCGGACCTGACGGCGGCCTTGGGAAAGACGAACACTGAAAAAAGTGATACAGAGAAGGCACTGACGGAGCTATTGGCCGGTTTTGCCAAAGAAGTGGATTTGTCTGCAATGCTGAAGAAGATTCAGGATCAGAAAAAAGTGGTGGAAGATTTGACAGCGAAATCCGTCGACGCCACCATCACAGCGCCCATAGCAGGCACGGTGACGGCAGTAAATGTGACGGCGGGCAAGAAGACAGATGTCTCTACTCCGGTGGCTGTTCTGCAGCCGGAGGGCAAGGGCTATACCATGAGCTTTTCCGTGACAAACGAGCAGGCGAAGCGACTGAGCGTGGGCGATGTGGCGGACCTTGTGAATGCGTGGAGATATGATGACCTGACAGTGACCCTGGCCAGCATTAAGCCGGATACTACGGACCCTGGCCAGAAGAAGCTTCTGACCTTTGACATTTCCGGAAATGTGACCGCAGGACAGACATTGAATGTGTCCGTGGGCCAGAAGAGTGCAAACTATGACTATATCGTGCCGAACAGTGCCATTCGCGAGGACAACAACGGCAAATTCATTCTGATTGTGGAGTCCAGGCCGGGACCTTTGAGCACCCGTTATATTGCCACCCGTGTGGATGTGGAAGTGCTGGCAAGCGACGACACCCAGTCCGCGGTCAGTGCGGCGCTTTACGGCTATGAATTTGTGATTACGACTTCCACAAAGCCGGTGGAAGCGGGCAAGCAGGTCAGACTGAGCGACAACAACTGACACAGAGATTGGAAATGAGGTAAAGGATGAAGAAAATAGTATTGGGTATAAGCGGGGGAATATCATTCCTGATTTTCCTGATTCTGCTTGTCACCACCAACTATTTGGGGGGCAGTCAGCTCTCCCAGGGTGCTGCCGGGAGATGGAGCAGTGACGGCGGTGCTTCTCAGGTCAGTTGCTTTTTCTCTGTGGACGCAGGTGTGACGGAAGACCGGATTCAGGAATTTGAACATACTGTGGACGGCGCGCTGACGGAGGCTTCGGTGCTGCAGGAATCGGAGAATCCCGGAGCCAGGCTGTGGGCGGACGCCTACAGTGCGGACGGGCAGGTAACTATTTCCAGTGACAAGACCAGTCTGTCGGCGGATGCCATCGGCATAGGAGGAGATTTTTTCCTGTTTCATCCGCTGAAACTGTTGTACGGTTCCTATTTCTCCGGGAATGATCTGATGCAGGATTACTGTGTCATAGATGAGGACGCGGCATGGCAGCTTTTTGGATCCAATAATGTGGCCGGAATGATGGTCTATATCAGCGGAGTTCCGCACATTGTCACAGGTGTGGTGGAGAGGCCGTCCGGCCGTCTGGCGGAGGCCGCGGGGCTGGATTCCACACTGGTGTACGTGTCTTACAGGACGCTGACCGAGCTGGGACAGAGCAATGGCATCAATCATTATGAGATTGTAATGCCGAATCCCATCACAGGATTTGCGGTGAACTATATAAGAGAGCAGCTGGGGGCGGATGAGAAAGAGACAGAGGTAGTGGAGAATACCACGCGATATTCTCTCCTCAACAGGCTGAAAATGCTGACACTGTTCGGGACGCGCTCCATGAACGGGAAGGCTATTATCTATCCTTACTGGGAGAA
>JAAWLQ010000491.1 GCA_022797995.1 Lachnospiraceae bacterium | reverse complement strand
AGAGCAGGAAAAGGCTGTCATCACAGGCTTCCGGGGATTCGCATCAAGCCTGGTGCTGCCGGCCCGGATAGAGGGACACCCGGTGGCCGCCATTGACAGGAAGGCATTCTTAAGCTGCAAGAGTCTGTGCAATATTCGGCTTCCCGACAATGTGGAGGAAGTGGGAGACTGGGCCTTTGCTCACTGTGACAGCCTGACGGAGGTCTCTTTTGCCGCCCGGGAGGTGCGCTTCGGGAGAGCGGTCTTTAAGGACTGCGGAAATCTGAAGCGGATAGTGGTGAGGGATGCCGGGGATGGAACCTGTGGAGAGGACGTGTCCGACACAGGAAGCCGGGGAGCCATGGGGACGGCGGAGAAAGCATACTCCCGGGCGGAGCTTCTGGCAGCTGCAGTGACCCTGCTGGACGCTCCATATCTGCTGAACATCCCCGGAGCCGGCAGCAGAGAATGGCTGGAGCAGTGGGACATCAGGCTTCTTTCCGTCCTGCGGGCCTCGGACTCAGAAGGGTATATCAGCCAGTCCGTCTACGGCGAGGAAGACTACATCGGCACAGATCTGGAGGAGTTCACCAACGCCAGGCGTAAAGTCAAAGTAAGGCTGGCATTCCTGCGGCTTCTCCACCCCCAGGGCTTAAATTTCTCCCTGAAAGAAGAACTGGAGCAGTATCTGCAAAGTCACACAAAAGGCCGGGCCACAGAAGAAACCTGGCAGGTTATCATGCAGGAGCATGGCAGTCACCGGGCGTACTACAGCCTGTTTGCGCATCTTGGTTGCATTACGGAGGATAATTTTGACGAAATTCTGGGGGACATGGGGGAGGACAGCCCTGAAATGAAGGCCTTTTTCCTGCAATACAGAGGAAAACAGCAGGAGAGGGCAGAAGATTTCTTTGAAAGTCTGGAGCTCTGACGAAGAGATGAAATATGCAGTTTTCACAGAGAAACAGAGAACTGTAAAGGAGATGAAAGAATATGAACACACAATTTATTGTCGACTATTTATCTACATTAAGTGCAAATAATAACCGTGAATGGTATCATGCAAACAAGGACGATTATAAAAAAGCAAATGCTGAATTTGAAAGCTTACTACAGACTTTGATACTGGAAATCGGGAAATTTGACAGCAGCATTTTGCATAACAATCCAAAGGACCTTACGTTTAAGCTTGTGAGGGACACCCGCTTTAGTCATGACAAATCACCGTATAATCCGGCGTTCCGCGCTCATATCTCCTCAGAAGGGAAACTGCCGGTTCCCGTGGGCTATTATCTTATGATAAAGCCGGGCGATCAATCCTTTATAGGCGGCGGATTGTTTGCAGATATGTTTAAGGACGCAACAACCATGATACGGGATTATATCGCCCGAAATGGCAGGGAATGGGAAGCGATTATTCATCACCCGGATTTTGAAAAATATTTTATCGTAAAGGGAACGGCATTGAAAAATGTTCCTGCGGGATATGAGAAAGAACATCCTCAGGCAGAGTATCTGAAATTTAAGAGCTGGTATCTGGAATACCCGCTAAAAGATGAAGAAGTAAAAAATGTAGATATATTTCCTGCAAAAGCAGTTGAACTTTTCCAGATTATGAAACCCTTTAACGACTATTTGAATAAGGCTCTTGCCGGTTTTCAAATGCCTGCAAGATAAAAGATGTGGAACTTGCTGCCGCGAATCAGCCCGTTTTCCTTTCCGGATTCCCGGCTTGAATTTCTCCGCAGCTGATGATATAATGACCTTATTCATGGCAGGAGACGGCCGAATGGCCATCTTACCATGTGCGGCCTGTGCACATGGTATAATGATTCTGCATTCGCAGAATTCAAGCCAGCGTGGGCTGGCTTGCCATCACTGCGTGATGCATTATACCAGCAATCCATGGCTTGAAAATCAAATGTCTCCTTCGGAGCCGCTTGATTTTCTGCGCACATAGTATAATGACCTTATTCGTGGCAGGAAACGGCCGAATGGCCATCCATACCATGTGCGGGCCTGTGCACATGGCATAATGACCTTATTCATGGCAGGAGACGGCCGAATGGCCATCTTACCATGTGCGGGGCTGTGCACATGGTATAATCTTAAAGAAAGCTCTGAATTTATAAAAAAATATAATATAAGGAGGCCGGAATCAATTATGGTGAACTGGAACAATCTGGATACGATCAGCGCATACGGGAAGCTGTGCAAGACAGCGCCTGTCAATCTCGGGGAGGCAATGACAGGGGAGAAGGGTGCGGAACGCGTCAGGAAATACAGCGTACCCATGGCGGCAGGACTCGCCTATAACTATGCTGCAAAGCAGGTGGATGACCAGGTGCTGGAGACTCTTGCAAAGCTGGCGGAAGAGACACAGCTTGCGGAGAAATTCGAAGCCCTTTACAACGGCGATGTGATCAATACCGGAGAAAAGCGCATGGTGCTCCATCATATGACCAGAGGGCAGCTGGGAGAAGCCGTTGTGGCCGACGGTGTGGACAAGCGCAGCTTTTATGTAAATGAGCAGAAGAAAATAGCAGAACTGGCAAATAAAGTGCATAGCGGCGAAATCACCAACGCCGCAGGCGAGAAATTCACCACCGTAGTACAGATCGGTATCGGCGGCAGCGACCTGGGCCCCAGGGCAATGTACCTGGCTCTGGAGAACTGGGCGAAGGTGAACGACACCTTCAAAATGGAAGCCAGATTCATCAGCAATGTGGATCCCGACGATGCGGCGGCGGTGCTGAACGGTATCGACGTGGCCCATTCCATTTTCGTGCTGGTATCCAAATCCGGCACCACACTTGAGACTCTGACCAACGAGTCCTTTGTGAAGGATGCGCTCAAGAACGCAGGTCTGGATCCCTCCAGACACATGATTGCCGTGACCAGTGAGACCTCTCCTCTGGCAAAGAGCGACGACTATCTGGCGGCGTTCTTTATGGATGACTATATCGGCGGCCGGTTCTCCTCCACCTCCGGCGTGGGCGGCGCGGTGC
>JAAWLQ010000490.1 GCA_022797995.1 Lachnospiraceae bacterium | reverse complement strand
TCCGATTCCTGAGAAATCCGCCCTGCCTTCGTCAAAAGCATCCGGCATTCCCATCTCCCGGAGAATCTGACTCATCTCAATGCCGTATTCGCTCTCATATCCCGGAAGTGCCGCCTGCACTATGGTTTCCTCAGGATTAGTCAGCATTCTTCGTAATTCCTCTCCGGTCAGAGAGGCCGCATACTCCGTAGCCGACATGCCTTCTTCCGGCAAAATCGCGGCATAGACATATTTCCCATCCGCGTAATATTTCAGGAAACCTGTGGCGTGTTCCCCCTCCAGATACCGGGATTCCTCGGAATACATCATTTTCACATTCTGGACCGTTCCGTCCGCTCTGGTAAATTCTCCGTCTCTTACCTGATATTCACGATAAATCTCCTGCCATTCCGCGTCAAATGCAAGGGCGTTTACCAGATACATGACGGCATTCGCCGGTATGTCATCCAGAATTTCCTCAATCATTCCATCGGTATTTTCCTTCACCCAATCATTAATTTCCTTCACCGCTGACTGGTCAAAAGGCACACGGTGCACGCCTGCCCCAAAGAGATTCTCATTGGTCTCCAGAAATTTCTGTTCCACGGTAAACCTCTCATCCTCCGTAAACCAGATAGAATTTGCCATGTTCAGGCGGTATCTGTCATCCTTGGGAAGGTTCTTCTGGTATTCCGAAAGCCAGGTGGAAAGAGCAGGAACAGGGATTCCGAATACTTCCTCCATCTGCCGCAGAGTCTCTCCGCCTGCGCCGCCGGCAGTCATGGTCAGGGCTGAGAGTACCGACAACGGAGAGACGAGTACATTGCTTTCTCTCACAAGCTTTTCATATACCGATTGTGGCATGGAAGCCTCCGCCGGAAAAGGATTTACGGTTTCTTCTATACTGCCTTGCAACAGGCGGACGCCAAAGTCTGTAAGCGCTGTGGCAGCGTCCTCTTTGCTGACTTTTATATCACTGCCGGACTGCCCGTTTCCGGTATTTCTTCCACTGTCATTGCCTCCGTTTCCGGCATTTCCTCCATTGTCGTTCCTGCCATTCTCTCCGTCGACCTGTCCATCGCCGGCATCTGTCAGATCCACACTTGTTACACCTGTTTCCTCCATTCCGCCTGTGTCTGATGTTCTTTCATTCTCTCCGCCGACCGTTTCATCTGCCAGCTCTGCACTCTGCCCCTGCCTGCCGCAGCCGGGAACAGAAAAAAGCATGGCTGTGGTCATTGCCAGACACACAGCCATTTTTAAGAATCGTTCTTTCATCACATACCTCCGTTTCCGAACTTCTTATCTGTATGGACGAAAAAAATATTATAATGTTCTACACTAATACAATTTATTCATGTAATTCGGAATAGTCATAATTCAGAAACAGCTCTCCCAGTCTGTCATAATACGCTTCATAGTTTTCCGATGTCAGTTCATATTTCCCTTCCCGTATCCATCTGAGAATATCCGAATTAATCCATCCGCCGTAATGAAGAGAGTCTGTATAATTGTCGAGATCTGATATCATCTCTATATTTTCAGCAAAGGCATATACATGTATATTCTCCACACCCATCAACATCCCCGTGGCTGTTTTTTCTGCCTCCAGCTGTGCGTTTAGCTGTTTCGTCTGCACCAGAGCATCCCAATAACAGATACTGTAGGGAGGATAAAACAGGTAAAACGTAATCTCCGGGTGTTCCAAAGCCGTCTGTAATACATTTTTCTGCACATTTTCCCGAATATTTTTGTAATCCTCCTGTGAAAGTACAATTTCCTCTTCAAATCCCTCCAGATTTCCATAAGAGCGAAGAACCGCTTCCTTCCCATATTCCTTGTACTGGCTCCAGCTTCCGTAGTCATCACGTGTGGTTGTCACATTGCCTGCACGTGTGTAATTCACTACCGCTATTGTCTTCGGTATAACCTCTTTATTCAACAGGTATTCCACATCATTAAAGGGATTTTCATCAAAGAGATACTCCGGATATCCTTCATAGGTATCTGCTTCAGCGGACATATTCAACAAAGTTCCATCCAGACTGCGCAAAATATATTTAACTTCACTGTTATGCTTCAGCATACGAAGTATATTGTCGTTGACTTCCTTATAGGATGCACCTGAAAATGCAATTTTAACTGTTTCTGTCCCTGTAAAAAGTGCGTCAAACTCCGAGGGCTTAAAATTCTGCGTCATACTGGTCCCGGTTATGACCGCGTTATAAGTATAATGGCGTGCAATCCCATCATTCTGGTATCTTTCATCCAAAAGAGGATATTCCAACCCCTTCAGGGGCAGATGATAATGCAAGAAAGGATCTATCATTATTGTCAGAACGGCTATCAGACTTAATAGACCGGCTGTCCCTCCAATAACTGTTATATTCCAGTTTGATGCCTTCATTCTTTCAAATACCTCGCTTTTCCCACTCTCCAACACTTTCTGTTCCCGGTATCAGAAATTAAAATACAGAAAAGTGGAAAGCCCTGAAAGGGATATGACAGACCATACCAATAATACAATACAGCTTAAAGCTTTTATCATGCCCGGACGAAATTCTTTCTCATAGAAATTTTTCCCGGATACTATGATCAGAAAAGCGATTCCCATAACAATCCATACATGAAGATACGGGAATCGATCCGCTATTCCTCCTAATACACCAATATGATCTTCCAGATAAGTAAATTCGATTACATCAAAACATTGTATAATTTCACTGGCAATTCCCCCCTGTTTTCCAGAGACTATATTTCTGCACAGAATGCCAAAGTCTTTTAAGCTGTCTGAGCGGAACAGCATAAAAGCAATATCAACAAAAAGGAATGTTCCAATCCACCGGAAAAACCTGGGCAATCGATCCCAGATTTTTCCGAATATCCTGTATAAAACCTGAGCAATTCCATGAAGGCAGCCCCATAATATATAGGTCCAGTTTGCGCCATGCCATATTCCGCTTACCAGATATACCACCAATATATTGATACAGGTTCTGATTCTGCCCTTTCTGTTTCCTCCCAGGGGG
>JAAWLQ010000489.1 GCA_022797995.1 Lachnospiraceae bacterium | reverse complement strand
CCTGGACCAGTCTTTTTTGTAAAACCGTTCAAAAAGCTCAGATACCCCTTCGGCCTTCAGATTCTCCGTATCGTTCGCAAAGAAAATACGGGCCCACCCAGCCTCCTTCTCCATATAAATGTGCAGAAAACTGCAGGCATATCGTCCTGCATTCTGAAAAAGATTTGAAAAAATCCTCTCCAATCCTTCGGCATTTCCCCATACCGCCACGGCACATTCCGGCAGTTCACACTTCACCTTCAGGCAGGCTTTCTCCAGTATCAGCGAATTATCCGCAAGGCTCTCCCTGAGAATCCTGCCGGCATCTACCTCCTGCAGCTCAAATTTATTCTCCAAGACATTCAGATGTGAATACTCATAAAACTGCGCAACCAGCCTTTCCATTTTCCTGGCATTCCTCTCAATGGTTTCCAGCGACTCCCCCATCCGGGCAGAATATTTCTCCTGCGGCCACTCTTCCTGAAACCTGCGGTTCCATTTCAGATAGCCCAGGATTACGGTTAACGGTGTTCTCAGGTCATGACTGATATTCTCAATCTGCCTCTGGAATTCCTTCTCCCGTCTCCCATAATCCACACGCTCTCTTCGCACCTCTTCCAAAGTGCTGTTTATGGATTCCGTCAGTCTCTCCAGCTCCCGGTCCGGCACAGGCAAATGCAGAATCTGATTCCGGCCAATGTCTTGCCGGATATCTGTCAGTTCTCTGTTCAGTTCCCCCAATGCATGTTTCAGCAAAAGATAGCGAATGGCAAAATACAGGCCTATGACAGCGGCCAATATCAGGAAAAGCATTTTTCACCCCCGGTATTTCTTCAAATATCCCTTTTTCTCAACAGCAGTACACCCACCACACCGAACACAAGAATTCCAATGCCACCGGAAATCAGACACTTCGCCATACCTTCCGGCGCATCCCATATAGTGATACATTTGCTCATGTTCACCTGCATCTCTATGGAAAAAAAGTTAGCCGGTATCCATCTTGCAATATTCAGAAGAACGTCCCACTGGTCCGCCAGATACATCCCCACAAGTAACAGGGCTTTCGGGATAAATACCAGTAGGCCGCACCATACAAGGATGCTTACCAGCACCTTGTTTAATACTTCCAGAAGCACTACTGCCAGAACCACCGCCGCCACACCAACCAGTGAAACCGCCGGAATTTCCATCAGCAGATCCCTTACTTCCACAGGCCCCTCCTTCGGCAAAAGAAATGCCGCGCTGGCAATATAGACAGGTATGGCAATCAGCAAAATGCCGAGGGCTGTGACCACGCTGACAATACATTTGCCGGCAAAAATCTCCAGTCGTGAGATGCCGCATGCAATACTGTTCCCTCTCGTGCCGTTTCTCTTATCTGACTCGTACAGCATAACCGTCACATCACCGGCCACATAGCAATATATCATGGGACCCGCCACCAGCATAGAATAAGAAAAAGAAGTAGTCCCATACCGAAAATGCTCCATACCACTGAATAAGTATAAGATCAGATTCATCAGAAATACCAGCAGCGTAATAACCATAGCCGTCTCTCTAATTTCACCGCTGTGAAAAGCTCTGTAAAGCTCACTTTTTATATAATTTAACATGATTTTCCCTTCTCATATCCTTTCAATATGCTTTCTGCTCAATTTTTCAAACTCATTTTACACTGTTTTTCAGACTGATATAGTAATCCTCCAGAGAAGCCTGCTTTCTCTCAAGCCCCTTCAGATAAAGCCCGTTGTCCGCTGCCAGTCTGCTATAGCTTTCCGGTTCTCTGCTCGGATGAGAGATCTGTATCGTCCGGTCCGGCAGGACTCTGAAAGATTCCTCCGGGAAATTCTTTTCCAGCAGGGCGGCAAACTCTTCCACATCTGTTACTTTAATATCCAGATAATCCATACACTTTTCCGCCAGCTTATCGGCCGATATTTCTTCCAGCAGTTTTCCTTTGCTCAGAAAGCCGAATACATGAGCCGTCTGTTGTAACTCCGACAGGATATGGCTGGAAAGGAGAATCGTTATCCCCTTTTCTTCGTTCAACCGATGCAGCAATGTACGAAATTCCAGGATGCCGCTGGGATCCAGCCCGTTAATAGGCTCATCCAGTACCAGAAGCCTGGGCTCTCCTATCATGGCGATTGCAAGCCCCAGACGCTGCTTCTGCCCCATAGACAGCTTTTTACACTTGCATTTCCGTTTTTCCCAGATTCCGGTCAGCTTTAACATTTCCTCCGTTTTTCCCTTCCCGGGAACCCCCTTCTGAATCCGGTAATATTCCAGCACCTTTTCCGCCGTCATCCCGGGAAAAAGCCCAGGCTGCTCAATCATAAATCCTGTCTGCCTGCGGCTGAGCCGGATTTCTTTTTCCTCAAACTTATCGAACAGACGGATTTCTCCATTCGTACAGAACACATGACCTGCCAGCAACTTTAAAAAAGTAGATTTCCCGGCGCCGTTGTCGCCGATGAGACCATAGATGCTTCCCTCCTTCACACACAGACTTACCCTGTCCAGTGCCAGGACGGAACCATAAGATTTCGAGACCTGATTTGCCTCTATTACGTATTGACTCATTCTCCGAACCTCCTGTTCCTGACGAACAGCGGATAAAGCTGCCGGTATGAATTCCGGCCGTTTTCCCCTGTCCGTTCATCACATTATACAGTATCTGTCGACCGGGTTTTCTCCCTTCCTGGTATGCCGTTCACAACATAACCAGTTTTCATGCCCGAAAGAATACCTGCCCAGAGCAAATGTGTACACCTGGCATTCCCCAGTACATAGCATAGACCTTCAGCCGACAGATTTATCCTACCGCAGGTGATATTAATAAGTCATAAAGAACCTTTAAAGAAGTCGTAAAGAATTTTTGTAGTATTGCAGAATCCTGAAACCTCCGTTTACCCCTTTATGATTATTCCACGCCAAAGGATCCAGATCTTACTGTGAATAAGCTCCACCAGACTTCCTAATGGAGCCAGTGGTTCGCAGAACAGCTCCACCCTTACTTTTGCTTACTTACC
>JAAWLQ010000488.1 GCA_022797995.1 Lachnospiraceae bacterium | reverse complement strand
CTGTTCATATCCCACTTTACATATTCGATATTGGCGCTTTCCAGCACCGCCTCCATCTGTTTCCAGATGCCGTCCACCACTTCCGGACGTGAGAAGTCCAGCACCAGCTGGGCCCTGGCCATTCCCGGCGCTCTGCCCGGCACTGCGATGGCCCAATCCGAATGAGTACGATAGAGGTCGGAATCCGGCGAAATCATCTCCGGCTCAAACCAGATGCCGAACTTCATCCCCAATTTGTTGACTTCCTCCACCAACGCGGGAAGTCCTCCCTGCAGCTTCTCCTCATTCACCTGCCAGTCTCCCAGGGAGCTGTCATCCCAGTTCCTCTTTCCAAACCATCCGTCGTCCATCACCAGCATCTCAATCCCCAGCTTGGACGCTTCCTCTGCAATGGACAAAAGCTTTTTCGTGTCAAAGTCAAAATAGGTCGCCTCCCAGTTGTTGATCAGAATGGGACGCTTCCTGTCCTTATATTTCCCCCGGATGATGTGTTGTCTGATAAAGGAGTGATAGTTTTTCGTCATTCCGTCCAGTCCGGTATGGGAGAAGGTCAGAAGCGCCTCCGGGGTGTAAAAACGCTGTCCCGGCTCCAGCATCCAGCAGAAGTCCTCGTCCTCCAGTCCCGCCTGCCATCTCACGGACGCAAACTGACTGACTTCCGCATGGATATCGTAATTCCCCGAATACACCAGCTGCACACCGTATACATCCCCGCTCTCCCGGGTGGCCCCTTCCGCCAGAAGCGCCATAAAGGGATGGTCCTGATGTCCGGACTCTCCCCGGCGGGAAGTAATGCCCTGATATCCTGTCCCCAGCTTTCTCCTCTCCACATGCCGTTCTCTGGCCCAGGAGCCGTGGAGCGTCAGCGCTTCAAAAGGCCTGTTATCCATGTCCAGACTCATGGAAGCCGCCTTTTCCAGGATGACGATATTCTCCCCTTCATTCTCTATTTCCACATGCCTTGCGATGACATCCGTCTCCTCGAATACGGAATAGCTCAGTACCACCGTCAGATTCAGGTGCGGGTCCCGGCAGGTAATTTCCAGGGTGCTGCAATTTCCCTCCCCTGCAAAAGATGCCGGAAGCCCCGGAATTATCTTCTTTCCCTGAAAAATCACATGAGATACATAGGAAAGGGAACAGACCCTGTGCCCGTCCTTTGACCGCACCCGAAGCGCCGCCTCTCTGTAATCCCCGATTCCATGGGTGGGATATTCCATGGGAAAGGCGTCCAGAAATGAAATCCTCTCCCGCTCATTCTTTGACGGCACAAAGGGCTTCTCCTCCGTCCGCAGGAAACAGGCCAGTCCGTGCTCTGCAATCCTTCTCCCGTAAAATAGATGTCCCAGAAAATTCTCCTCGTCCGCAAGACCCATCAGATAGCTTGTGTGCATAGTATCCAGTTTAAATATTCTGTCCTGTTCAAAATAAGTGATTCCCATTCCAAGTCCCTCATGCCCGTTCCATTTTTGTAAAAAATGTCCCATGACAAACAATTTACTTGTCCGTCACAGGACATCTATTTGTTACTCTGTAACAGTTCCGTGGTTGTCTGGACTGCTACGTTATAATTACGCTTTCTGCTTCTTTCCGCTCTGCGTTCTTTCTGTATTTGAATTCCACAGCCTGCGTTCTGCAAATAGTCTGCTATCTGCTACTACTGTGCTTTCTGCAAACACGCTGCCATCTGCTACTGCTGTGCTTTCTGCAAACACGCTGCCATCTGCTACTGCTGTGCATTCTTCATATACTCTTCGTACTGCTTCACCTGCGCGCCATGGAGTTCCGTCAGCTCGTCGATAATCTTCTGCACACCGGCATCCTCCACCTCTTTTACATAAGCATCCCAGTCATCCAGAGACTGGCTGCCGCCGATGACGCCCCACATATATTTTTTGATGATATCTCCCACATCCGTACCCAGTTCATTGTTCACCACATACGCGTCGGGATTTCTCTTCTCAATGGTATGGGAATAGGCATCTCGGCTGTTTGCCGCCACTTTTGCGAACAGGTCCGTGGTACTCTGTGAGTTCTCAATGTTGCAGGCGTCTTTTCTGGAGAACAGATCCTGGAACAGCTTCAGGCCGATATTCTGCTCTGTGTTCTCTGTTCCGTCATTGGAAATCAGAATCTCATATGTTCCGTCTCCATTGTCAATGTAATGCTCGCCCTCCACGCCGAATCTTCTGTGGATGTAATTCTCAGGGGTTGCCATGTCGTCCCAGATGGCATAAGCGCGCTCCGGGTCGGAACAGGTATTTGTGATGCCGAAGTAGCACCATGCTCCAACGGATGCGGGATCATCCTGAGGATTGCCATTGTCGCCGGCCACCATGTCGATGGGCACCCACTTGGCGTCCGGATTGGTGGAATAGAAGGATTTCATGGTACCGTTGGAAGGATTGTTGTAAATCACCCAGCTGTAGGTCACGCCGAAGCCGCCGTTTGCCATTTCCTCATCTCTGTCCGTATCCTGAATGATATTGGGTGTAATCACGCCGTCTTTATAAAGCTTCGCCACTCTGCCCAGCCATTTCTTACAGTCCTCGGTAGTAGGCCCGTAAATATAGGAACCGTCGTCCATTTTCAGGAAGGTATCCCTGCCGTAGCCTTCTCCGCATCCCTGAATCCAGGGCCAGAAGCTGCGGAAATCGTAGCCGTCTCCACCCAGGCCGTAAGTATTGTTCTGGCCGTCTCCATCCGGGTCGTCATTGGTGAAGGCGTACAGCACTGCCTCCAGTTCATCCAGGGTCTTGGGCACTTCCAGATTCAGATTGTCCAGCCAGTCCTGTCTGATCCAAAGGGTCTCGCAGGCAGGCTCCGCCACGTCGCCGGGAATCCTGTAAATCGCACCGTTGTCGCTGGATGCATAGAAGAGAATACCGGGGTCGATGCTGTTGTAATAGTCTCTCATATTGGTGTATCTCTCCATATAAGGAGCCACGTCCACCAGAAGGCCTGCGTCCACCCACTGAGAATAATCCTTCTCCATGTTCCACCACCAGATGATATCCGGTCTCTG
>JAAWLQ010000487.1 GCA_022797995.1 Lachnospiraceae bacterium | reverse complement strand
ACGACACTGCCTGCGTGAAAGGCAGGAAGCGGGGCTCATGAGAGTCCCCTGTTATCATGTCTTATTTCCCCACCCCGTGAAAAGTAACAATGAGGATGCCAAAACATCCACATTCCCAAAATTCCCACTTGAAAAATCCATGCAGGCAGTTTATAATCAGTGTAGAAGGTAACGGAGATATTGGCTTGTCCCCATTACCCTAGACGGAAACTTATGCAAAATGATTTACAAGTTACACAGGCTATCCCCTATTTGCGGTAGAGGATAGCCCTTTTTCTGTCTATTTACGGTTGTTGCGATTATCTATGTATGTCAAGGCGGCGAAAACTGCCAGGAGCAGCGTTAAAATTTTTAACGTATTCATAGAACCCCCTTTCCGTTCCCGAAAAGGGCAACCGAGGGACTATCCCCATACTGTCTACACTGACTATAAGCATTCTACCACATCCGGCAGATTAAGACAATCTTCACTTTTCCACGAAAAGGATATCTTCCACACCACAGTCCAGATAAACACATATCTTTTCCAATATGTCAAAGCTGATCCGTGTAGTCTTGTTATGGTTCAGGTTCCGAAGCGTTGTCACAGATATTCCTGTGTCTTTTGCCATCTGATTTTGTGAAATCCCTTTATCATCCAAAAGCTGGCTAAGCATAATCTTCATTTATAATCACTCCATGTCTGCATATAGGATAGAGTTTTTCCAAAACTGGCAGTTATATACATCCCGCCGGAACATACATAAACATATCCAATCAGGGAAACGCTATATCTGAAAAGAAAGAAGGTGGAATTATGGATTATACTGATAAAGTGTATAATTATATGAAGTCTTTCATGGAAGAGAATGGATTTTCCCAGACTGCCAGAGAGATTGCAATGGAATTGGGGATTTTGGAAAATGATGTGAAAGCGGCAATGGATAAGCTGAAGGAGGCGGGGAGAATTATCATTACCGAGATACCAAGGAAAACCACAATAGAATTTAGAGATTGAGATTTACAGGTAAGCAACAAGAACACCACTTTACAACATTTTGGTTAACCCATTTGTTTTACACATAGCTGTCTCAAGGCTTTGATAATGATATTGGATTTTATGTGGGTCTCGATGTTTTGCACCAAATTGGCATAAAATACCTGCTGGCGTATCCGTTCACTTAGGATGAAGCGGAATTCCTGTACACTGGCATTCCTGTATTTTGAGAATGGCTCTTCCAGGTATGGAAGCAGTTTCATTGCGCAGCAGCTGATGTTAATAAGGTTGACCAGCATTTCGATCCCTTTGCGGCTGCGCACCATGTAACTGCACAATGACCAGAAGGATTTCTGCTCATAATAGCTTACTTCAATGTTCCACCGGAACGAATAAAGAAATAGCGGGATATACTGCATCCAGTCGCTCCCCGTCTGGTTTAAAGGCGCCTTTTCCTGCCACGCGCAGAATATCTGCAGCTGGCTGGGGAAGACAGTGCTGAAAAACAGGCGCCTGGATCCGCCTTCTTTGCAGGGAGACGTCACATAGGCCATGACCTGCCTTGCCCCAAAGATGTTTGTCAGGACACGGCGGCAGCCTGTATAGTAATCCCCAATCTTTCCATCAGAAAGGATGAAATCCTCATTCATGGACAGACGCCACCCATGCTTTGCTGGCCTGCCCCTTTTCCCAGTTTTCACAGGGGGAAGGTCATATATGACGGAATCTGATCTTGCGTTGCCAATCAGTTCGAGGTTTGGGTATTCATTCACGACACATACGAGGTCCCGTTTTACATACCAGCTGTCGCAAAGGATGATGACATTCCTTTTGCCGCTGAATTCAGGCGTTACTTTGCGCACCATGGAGGCGGCAAGCTGGAGCTTTGACTCTTTCTTCCGCCACATGCGGTATCCAAGCGGGACCGCAAGATAGGAGATTTTCTGCCTGTTCCAGGCGGGGACGCAGAGCATGGCGCTGACAAAGCAGTGCCCGTTGAGGTAATTGGAGCCATTATGCGCCGCGTGGTCAAAAAGTTTTGACACATCCTCGAACTTTGTGCCAAATTTAGAGATCATGGCGTCATCTATGCAAAGGAATACCGGCTGTGTTTCCAGAAAGCCAGGGCTCAACCGCAGGGCAAGCCTGGCCGTGACGTTCATAAAAACAGCATAGTCGGCTTTCGCATAGGAACAGGCATAGTAAAAGGCATTCAGGGATTTTAAGGTAACGCCGGATAAAAAGCGCCTATAAAGGGAGCGGATAGAATCCGCGGATTTCATTGCCAGCATGGAAAGCACGAGCAGAAACAGGGTTTCAGCAGTCGGGGCTGGGAATGTAACAAAATATGCAGAAAAATATTTATAAAGCCTACCAATTATGTGCTCATCGTTGTATAATAAGTTTGTCATATGGGATCACTTCTTTCGTGTAATTTTGTGTGCAGACTTATTATACACCTAAGTGTCCCATATGGCATTTTTTATTCAAAAATTTGTAAAGTGGTGTTTACTAAGTAAAGAGAAAAGAAATGCATATATACAAAATACCCCTTCCTTTCCGTTTCCCTAACCACTCTCCCTTTGGCAAGAAAACAGTACCACAGCCGGAATGGAAACGAATGGATTAAAAGCTACCAAAGAAAAAATAAGTTTCGGATCAAACATAGGAAAAGAGTACCATTTTCCGTAAATCTGCCCGTCCGTGCCCATAGCTTGCCGGACAGATTTTGCTTGTTGGGAAGTATCCCAAACCCTCTTGAAAGACCTTTCATCACCTACAACATCACACAAGACGGTTTCGGCAAAGTTTTGAGAGGAATTTGAGGGAATGTCAAATATTTTGCCGCCGTTGCAATTATTCAGAAGTCCGTATATAATTATGGCGTGTGATTTTTCTGAAAGGGCATACCAAAAGGAAAGGGATTCAAACTATGAGCAGCCCTATTATATTGCCGTTCCCATGAAAAAATAAAGGAATGCGACATGCTTAATGTCATATTCCTAATGCTAAAATAAAGCAAAGGAGGGTTTAAATATGCCGTTTACCGAAATATGTATTTATCAAGT
>JAAWLQ010000486.1 GCA_022797995.1 Lachnospiraceae bacterium | reverse complement strand
GCTTCCGCTATGCTTTCACAAGAGCGATAGACGGGACTCGAACCCGCGATTTCCACCTTGGCAAGGTGGCGCTCTACCAACTGAGCCACTATCGCATATGAAAATATTTATTTCTCACGAACAAAATGTATTTTACTACAAGATTTTCAGGTTGTCAATGATTTTTTTCATTACAGGGGGCCGTTGTATTTTTCATTACAGGGGGCTGTTGCCAGATGTACACGGAATCAGAATGGTCCCGAAGGCCTTTTTCCTTTGACTGAGAGCGGATATCTGTAGTAAAATAGAATGGCAGCCCGGTCATCGCTTCGAATTGCTGTTCAAATAAGAGGGCAGCAGAATAAATTGGGAGATTCAAATATGAACGACAATATGACGAAAACAGATTCTTCATTAAAACATTCGGACCATCATCCGTTGACGGTTGCTACAGCCGGTGTCACCCTGACTTTTTTCCAGGATACCCTGTGTTACCGCGTGGAGGCCGCCGGTGGTGTCTGGGAACAGGCCTGCCCTCCCCGCATCGAGTGGAAGGACAGGACACAGGCGCTTTTTGCGGAGGCGCTTTCCATTTCGCACAGATATTACAGGAGCGGCGTTGGCACGGGAATTTTGTCCTCATACGACGGCTTTGCTGACAGGAAAGATTTTTCCTTTGAAACCCTTGTGTGGATTGAAGATGCCACGGGACATGTGCGCTTTGAGCTGATTCCGGGAAAGGACGAGGAGGAATTTTCGGCCATACATTGGCCGGTGCCTTTTGCTTTTGATAAGCCTGTTGCCTCTGCCTATACCGTAATGCCAGTGCTGCAGGGGCTGCTGATTCCCAATACCTGGGAGAATGCGGTGAGTAAACTGCCCTTTAACGGTCAGATGTGCAGCGCAGGGGCTTACATGCCCTGGTTCGGTCAGGTGAAGGACAGAAGGGGGTATATTGCCATCTGCGAACAGCCCTGGGATGCGGGATATGAGATAGATCATCCGGCGGGAGGACCCTACACGCATGTGGGAATGTATTTCCTGCCCAGTCTGGGAAAGCTTTCCTACAGGCGGATTACAAGATTTACCTTCCTGGTGGAGTGCGACTACAATGATCTGTGCAAGACTTACCGGGCCTACGTGAAAGAAACAGGGCTGTTCACAACGCTGGTGGAGAAGGCGGTGAGAAATCCGCTGGTTGCGAAGCTGGTGGGCGCGGCCATTGTACATAAGGGAATCAAGACCCACGTATCCCCGGATTCGCTGTTCTATGACAGAGAGCATCCGGAGAAAAACGATGTGGTAATTCCCTTTGCGGAGCGTACCCGGGAGATTCTGCGTTTCCGGGACAAGGGAGTCAGGAAGCTTTATCTGCATCTGGACGGCTGGGGGAATCCCGGCTATGACAACAAGCATCCGGATTATCTGCCTGCCTGCGAGGAAGCCGGAGGATGGGAGGGGATGAAGGAGCTTTCCGACACCATCCGGGACTGCGGTTACATGTTCGGCCTTCATGATCAGTATCGGGACTACTATATGGATGCGCCTTCATTTGACAGAGAGTTTGCCTGCCAGGCACCGGACGGTTCCATCTTTGATATGGCCCGCTGGGCCGGGGGACGGCAAAGCTATCTGTGCGCCACCCAGGCTCCCTATTATGTAAAGCGGAATTTTGAGGAGGTGCTGGGTCACGGCATTCATCTGGAGGCTTCTTATCTGGATGTGTTTACCTGCAATGAAGGAGATGAGTGCGCAAACCCCCATCACAGGATGACACGGAAGGAGTGCTTTGAGTATCGCAGCGCATGTTTCCGATATTTGTGTTCAAAGGAAATCCTGCCCAGCTCTGAGGAGTGCGGAGACTGGGCCATGAGAGATCTTGTTTTCTGCCATTACGGGCCTTATGATTTTATGCTGGAAAAGCCCGGCACGCCCAGACGGGGTATTCCGGTGCCGCTGTTTAACCTGGTTTACCACGATTGCATCATCCTGCCTTGGCCTATGGACAGATTGCCGGTTACGGAGGATTATATGCTGTATGCGCTGCTGAACGGTGGCGGAGCCTATGTGGATAAGGATGGGGCCTATCCGGACTGTGACGGTGCCTTTGACGCGGCGAGAGAACGGCAGCTGGATGAGGACATTGCACGTTACCGGGTGGTAGCCGCGCTGCAGGAGCAGGTGGCGCCGCATGAGATGGTACGCCATGAATTCCTGGATGGGAATCCGGACAGGCAGATGACCTGTTTCGCGAACGGTACCCGGGTGACAGTGGATCTGGGAACGGGGGAGTATTGGATTGAGCATGCCGAATCATGAAGAGATGGGATAAGCGAAAAACCGAATAAAAAATAATATAAATATAAAAATACATATGGACATCCGGTTTTGGATATGGTATACTTGGGTTCGTCGGAGAGGGCTTATCGTAGAAAAGGAGAGAAGCTATGACATGGACGAATGAAGACCTGAAAGCATTGTCGGATTTACTTGACGAAAAGCTCGACAAAAGATTAGACCCCATGGGGAAGAAGCTGGACAAAATCGAGAGCAGGCTTGACCGGCTTGAGACCGATGTGGCGGCGGTGAAAAAAGGATTGGCGGAAATCAGGAGTGAACAGATTAAAATGGACCGCAGAATTTCTGATATCTACAATCTCACGCTGGACATATGGGGACAGGGTGTGGAGAACAGAGCATGGTTTGAAAGAATGACAAAGTAATACATATGTGATTCCGGGCAGATCACAGACAAGGGTAAAGAGGGATGAATATTCCTGTCTTTGCCCTTTTTACATTATAGGAGAGTCCGTCTCCAGACGGACATAGAATCAGTAAGGTGCCGCAGGTACCTTTTTATGTACAGGCCCGGAATGGAAAATTTGCCGTTGAGGCGGCAAGCGGGCCGTGCGGCGAGTAGCGGAGAAGAGTCAATATTGTCCATTGCACAGAAGCCATAAACAGCGTATAGTAGAAGAGAGAGGAGGACAAGACTATGGAGAGAAATGCAAATCTGCAGGAGAAGAAAGGTCGGGAAGTCCGCATCCTGGATCCGGAGCTCCTGCGCCGTCAG
>JAAWLQ010000485.1 GCA_022797995.1 Lachnospiraceae bacterium | reverse complement strand
GCAGGATGCCGGACAATCCCCATGTTGGACGAAGTGCGCCGGGCATTGCTTCAGGAGAAGCGGCAGCAGATGCAGAGGGGGTATAATGAAACAGAGATAGACGGTTACAGCGGCTTTATCTTTACGAACCGTGAGGGCTATGTACACAATCCGCAGACTATTAATAGAGCGATAAAGAGGATATACACAGCTTATAATGAGCAGGAGAAAGCGAGGGCAAAGCAGGAACACAGGGAGCCTATTCTTATCAGACATTTTTCCGTCCATAACCTTCGGCATACTTTTTGTACCCGGTTCTGTGAGAACGAAACCAATATAAAAGTCATTCAGGAGATTATGAGGCATAGCGATATAAGCACGACCATGAACATATACGCAGAAGCCACGGAGAGCAAAAAGAAAGAATCCTTTGAAAATCTGCAAGGCAAAATCAAAATATGCTGACCTGATAAAGAGAGCCGTTCCTGGATGCCGGGGCGGTTTTCCTATATCTCAAATTTATCTCAATTTTTATCTCAATCCAAAGAATGATGATAAATACAGATAAACGGAAAAATAGGGGGAAAGTGCCGGAAACATAGGCTTTTATATAACCATAAACAGAGATAAACAAAGATAAAATACAGTATTATCATTTCCCGACAATGAAGTCAATAGAGAAAAAAGACCAGTAAAATCAATGCTTCCGGCGACTGGAAGCGGAAAATTGACACCAGTTTGACACCAAATTTTTAAAAGACTGAAAAAGGGAGCCTTACACAGGCTGGATGTCATTGAAACAGACATAGAGTCCGCAGGATAGTGTGAAAGAGTGCTATTCTGCGGATTTTTATGCACAGGCTTGTATATGGAAGATAAGAAAGGAATTTTTTATTGTTGTATTTCTGATAATTTCTAATTATAATATAGAAAAATGCCGGGAGCGATAAGAAAGAGGTATATTTGATGAAGGAAACAGAACAGCAGAGGAAAGAGCGTGAGCGACGAAAGGATTTACAACGTTTATACGGTTTTCGTCCAATGGACGATGATTTTATGAGATGCTTGTTTAAGGATAATATTCCGTTGGCAGAATTGGTGTTGCGGATTATCATTGGTAAGAAGGATTTGATTATTACAGAGTGCCAAACGCAGAAGGATATGAAGCGGCTGGTAGGAGCGCGTTCTATTTGTTTAGATGCATATGGAACAGATTCTGAAAACAAAAAGTATGATTGTGAAATCCAAAGAGCTGGAAGAGGAGCTAATCCGCATCGTGCAAGATACCATTCCAGTGTGTTGGATATTGAGAATTTGGATATCGGGCAAGAATTTTCCAAATTGCCAGATACCTATACGATTTTCATTACGGAAAAAGATGTTTATGGGGAAGGCCAGCCGATTTATATGGTAGAACGGATAAATCTGACTACAGGAAAGAGATTTGAAGATGGAGAACATATTTTATATGTGAATGGTGAGTTTCGTGGAGAGTCAGAAATTGGAAAGTTGATGCATGATTTTAATTGCACAAAAGCAGATGATATGAATTTTAATTTGATGGCAGAGCGTACACGATATTTGAAAGAAAACCCAGAAGGAGTGAGAGAAATGTGTAAAGCTATGGAAGATATGAGGAACGAAGCGGTAGAGCAAAACATATTACAGACAATTGAAAATTTGATGGAAACATTAAAGCTATCTGCAGAGGAGGCCATGGCGGCGATGAAGATTCCGGATGATGATAGAGGGAAATATTTGACAAAGTTATAAATTGAAGTTTAAGGGCAATGATAGTTATAAAGGGGAATGGAAAATGTCAATACAAAAGATAACACAGATTTTTGAAAATTTGAGTCACTGTACCAGGTGGTCACTGCAGTTATTAAATGGCCGGAATGTCCGCGGTGAATTTGTATATAATGCGCATGATGTGGTAATAGTTACTTCAAATGCAATTACAGAATTCATGAAGGAATTGGCAATTATATATACTAAATCCAAAGGGAAATTATCAAAATATAATATGGTATGTAATTATGATGGAAGTGCTGTAGAAAATAGGATTTATAAAATTGAAATTGTCAATGAACTTATTTGTGAATCTTACGAAAAACTGAGAAAGGCCATGGAGAAACCTGATATGCAGGGTAATGCTTTAGAATTTCCAGCAACCTCTTATGTTTTTAAAGGAAATGTTCCAGTAGACGGGAATTTAGCAGCTGTAAAGTTATTTACGTTAATTAATCCTTTTAAAGTGTTAGAGCATGCCTTTGCCTGGAATGGGGAAAGTTTTAAAGTGTTGCCAGATAAATATTTATTATTACGTAAGTATATTGATGTTTTAATGATAGATAGTACTGCATATTTATTTAATATGAACGGAGAAAAACTTTTTAATATGGAACGGGCCTATAAAACAATATGTCGTGACAAAGTGGAAGACGTTATTTGCAGCGGCATAATATCAGATGAAGACATGTTTAGGCAGTATGCAACTTCAGGGCATAATCCAAGAAAATTTGTGGCTTTTGACGAAAATAGACTGCAAAGAATTAGAAATGATGAAGTCTTTAAAAATAAGATGGCGGAAAAATTCAGTATTATACAAACATCGGATGGGACTTTTGATTCTTCCATTGGTGATAATGTAAACAGAATTGTGAAATTTCTTTGTAGAAAGGGAATGATAGACCCTGCAGATGAAAATCCAGTAGAAGTAGAAGGTGCGAGACGATGGGTGTGAGGTGATAAAATGTCAATATTATTTTTAATGAGTATGTTTTTTTTATCATTTGCGCCACTATGGATATGTATTGTATGTATTGATGTAAAAAGTTTAATTGATGGAGCAGATTGCCCCTATACAGAGTGGATAGGTTTGTGTTTGATTGTATTTGCATTTATTATCAGCATAATTATTGTAGTGAAAACATTAAAAAGGCAGATGAATCAAAATTGTCAGGAGTATTTGGGTTACTTTTCACGGGGTGGGGAAATAAGACATGATAACAGGGGACTCTCATGAGCCCCGCTTCCTGCCTTTCACGCAGGCAGTGTCGTATTAGAAGGT
>JAAWLQ010000484.1 GCA_022797995.1 Lachnospiraceae bacterium | reverse complement strand
GCATGGCTTTCCAATGCTTCGTTTCTCTTATTTTGCATTAATCATCCCCCCAATTTGCTCGATAATCAGTTTGATGAAATCAGATTCCTGATTGGTGCGCACCACGGGGCCGTCTCCGGTGAAAAGCATCTCGGTTCTGTGGGCTTCCGTGTAGCTGTCCCAGTAGGGCATGTCTGTTCCGTCCGCGTCTTTCCCGTTGGGGTCGCCTGTGCTGATGAAGTTCGCCCAGTAGTTGCACATCTGTCTGGCCAGGTCATAATGTCTGCCCACGAAGGGTCTCCAGCATTTTGCCAGGGACTCGAAGAAGAACCACAGGTCCACCGAATGGAAGGTTCCCGGATTATCCCATCCCGGAATATCCGGCACGAAGCTGTAATAATAGTTCTTTCTGGGTTTGTCGCCCTTTTCGTTGGCCAGAAATTCGCTTCTCACCGTACAGCTGATGCCGCTTACCGGCGCATAACCGCTCTCGGTCTTCACATGAGCCTCCGGGCAGGCCAGGAATCTCTCCGCCCGCTCACCCAGCAGTTCTTCGGCCATTTTCTTCAGTTCCTCTTCGTTTGCCGCGGGAATCTCGTTGTGGAATTCATCTCCCGTATGTCCTGCCATCACAGCTACATCCACGCACTTGCCCGCCGCATACAGCACAAGAGGATCTCCCACGCAGAAGCGATTGTCCAGCACAGTGAACATAGCCGGATGTTCCTTTGTATATTCTTCATAGCGGTCACGGATAAACGCCGCATCCAGCTTTCTGGCTTCCTCCAGCGTCTTCACTCCCAGGAAATCGAAAAATGCCGCACCGTTCTTCTCCGCACTTTCCAGCTTCTCCGGATCTCCGATTCCCCCCTTTCTGTAAGGACTGCGAATCATGGCGCTCATGATGATTGCCTTCTGGAAGAGTCCTTCATTATCCCGGCAGGCCATCTGAGACAGCACGCTTCCGCCGCCTGCGGACTGTCCCGCAATGGTGATATTCTTCGGGTCGCCGCCGAAAGCCGCAATATTGCGCACTACCCATTTTAATCCCGCCTGCTGGTCCAGACTGCCGAAATTGGAAGGTGCTTCCGGCTGTTCCCTGGTCAGCTGCGGATGGGCAATATAGCCGAAGGCATTGACACGATAATTGATGGACACCACAACGATGCCCCTTCTGGCCAGACGCTCTCCGTCGAATTCCATCTCCGCAGGATAGCCGCACTGCAGTCCGCCGCCGAAGAACCATACCAGCACCGGACGTTTTTCATCCGCAGCCTTTGCGCCGGTCCATACATTCAGATACAGGCAGTCTTCATCCATATCAATTTCCGGATCCACATGCCACTCTCTGCAGTAAATATCATCTCCCAGCCCCGGGATGCTCTGCATGGAAATGGGTGCGAAGCGATAGGCTTCTCTCACCCCTTCCCAATCCTGTGCAGGCTGGGGCGCTCTCCATCTGTTCTCTCCCACGGGAGGGGCCGCAAAAGGAATCCCTTTGAAAGCTGTGATTCTGGGGTCCGCGGCCTCAATTCCCTTTACCATTCCGTTTTCTGTCTTTACGATTCTAAGCATATAGATACCTCCTGATTTTAGTCCCATCTCCTATTCACTGCCCATCTTCCTGGGGTCAATGTGATATATTTCGTTTTCTTTCAGCTCCCTGAAAGGTCCGGGAAGGATTCTGCCTTCCCCGGCTTCTGCCCCCAGGAAATCCTCCGTCCAGATTACCTGACGGCCTACTTTCGCCTTCTCTTCCAGCACAGTCACATCCACAGTCTCCACATCCTGGGCATGCTTCACAAATTTCCTGCGTTCCAGATCCTCCGGCATTCCGAATATCGCCTGTCTGGCCTCTTTGAAGGTGAGGGTATACCGGTCCGTATCTACCTCGATGTCAAACCAGCCTTCCTGCCCGGTGAGGTCAAAGCCCTCGAATTCCTGCCAGGCCGGCAGATGCAGGCATACCTCCGGCTCCGGATAAATTACTCTCAGATAGCCGCCCATCAGCTTCACATACAGATTTCCTTCCGATGCATTATCCCTGGTGGGGAATTTGATGGCCGCTTCCCCGCACTCGTAGAAGATATTCCCGGCCAGCGAGGCATCTCTGGAAGTACCTCCGCGCTCCAGACCATGCATACGGAAGCCCACCGGCTTCGCATAATATCCGGCGCTTCTGCATTTTCCGATCAGGTTGTTTACCACGCGCATGCGGTCTGTACCCTCACCATAAACAGCATATCCGTTGATGACACTGTTCTCCGTCAGCTTATACCAGCCCGAAGACCCCGGCTCCGCGGGAATCTCTTTTGGATTGAATCTTCCCTCCACATTCCAGAAAATGTTATGGTCAATCAGGTTCACGCCATCCCTGGTGCACTCGATAAACACCGCCTCCCTCTGTTCGATTCCATTCAGGAACAGATTCCTGGTGAGACGGTTATTCTCATTGCCACAATCCAGCCAGATATGATCCGCACGGAAGGTATCCCGGAAGATATTGCGTCTGAACAAACCGTTTTTACTGTTGTGGAGTTTCATCCCTCCTGCCTCCCAGGAGAGTTCCATGCGCTGCCAGCCGGTTCCCACGATCAGGTTGTCTTCCACCAGCATATTCTCCGCATGCAGGCCTGCAATTCCGCATACTCCTGCATCCTGAATCGTACACCTGCGGATGACGCTGTTTCCCACAATCTGCCCCGGGGTGAAATCATGATGCCAGCATTCGTTCCCCACATCGATGGCCACAGCATTGGACCAGTCTATCACGCAGTCCTCGATAATCCAGTGATGCCCTCTGTAACAGGATAACGCTCCTCTCTGAGGCACCGGCGCTCCGGTGGCCGCATGGGCAAATGTGATCCCCTTTACCTTAATGTAGGATAAAAAGGGCTCTTCCGGCGCAAAACATTGTTCTCTGCAGGTAATCTCAATGACATGGTCCGCCGGGTCCGCGTCCCCGGGCAGCCTGAAATGAACGGTCTGGCCGTTGGCCTCCACCCAGTAGCTTCCATCCTGACGGGACATATGATTGTACAGGCTGACCTGCTGCAAAGGCTTTCCGTCACAGAAAACCA
>JAAWLQ010000483.1 GCA_022797995.1 Lachnospiraceae bacterium | reverse complement strand
TTCATGGACGGCAAGGAGACCATCGAGAGTCTGAAGGACAGAATCACAGGCAGATATACCTGTGAGGACATTTATGACAGAGACGGAGAGCTCATTGTAAAGCGCAATCATATGATTACACCCAGCCGGGCAGCCAGGATACTGAGCACCGGTGTGAACGAGAAGGGTGAGCCGGTTGAGGCAATCAGGATTCGTACGATTCTGACCTGCCGCTCCCATGTGGGAATCTGTGCAAAATGTTACGGTGCCAATATGGCTACCGGAGAGGCGGTACAGGTAGGTGAGGCCGTTGGTATTATTGCGGCGCAGTCTATCGGAGAGCCCGGCACACAGCTGACTATGAGAACCTTCCACACCGGCGGTGTGGCAGGCGACGATATCACCCAGGGTCTTCCCCGTGTGGAAGAGCTGTTCGAGGCGAGAAAGCCGAAGGGACTTGCGATTATTGCCGAATTCGGCGGTAAGGCGGAGCTGCGTGATACCAAGAAAAAGCGCGAGGTGGTTATCACCAACGAGGAGACAGGAGAGTCGAAGGCGTACCTGATTCCCTATGGCTCCAGAATCAAAGTGGTGGACGGACAGGTGCTGGAAGCCGGAGACGAACTGACAGAAGGAAGCGTAAATCCTCACGATTTGCTGAAAATCAAGGGAATTCGTTCCGTGCAGGATTATATGCTTCGGGAGGTTCAGCGGGTATACCGTCTGCAGGGCGTGGATATCGCGGATAAGCATATCGAAGTGATTGTGCGCCAGATGCTGAAAAAGGTGCGTATTGAGAACAGCGGAGACACGGACTTCCTGCCCGGAACTCTGGTAGATTTCCTGGAGTATGAGGATATGAACGAGGCGCTGACGGCGGAGGGCAGAGAGCCTGCGGAAGGAAAGCAGGTACTGCTGGGCATCACGAAGGCGGCCCTTGCCACCAACTCCTTCCTGTCGGCGGCATCCTTCCAGGAGACCACAAAGGTGCTGACGGAAGCGGCTATCAAGGGCAAGATAGATAATCTCATCGGCCTGAAGGAGAACGTAATTATCGGTAAGCTGATTCCTGTGGGAACCGGCATGAAGAGATATCGCAACACCCGGCTGAATACGGATGAGATGGAGACGATTTCCTTCGACGAGGGCGACATGGAGGATGAAATCAGCTTCGAGGAAGATGTGAAGGCCGAAGACGCGGAAGACATGGAAGCATTCGATGAATTTGAAGAAATCGAAGACACGGAAGAGGAATTCGATGAAGAGGAAATTTCAGAGGATGTGGACGATATGGTGGAAACCGTTCTGATGGCGGAGGATATGGTTTAAGATATGAAGATTCTTGTGACAGGAGTGAATGGCCAGCTTGGTCATGATGTGGTGAATGAACTGGAAAAGCGCGGGATTCCGGCGGTGGGAGTAGATATCCAGGAGATGGATATCACGGATGCGGAGAGCGTGGACAGAGTGATCAGGGAGTGTGCTCCGGATGCTGTGATTCACTGTGCCGCCTACACCGCGGTGGATGCCGCGGAGGAAAATCAGGAGCTCTGCCGGAAGGTAAATGTGGACGGTCCCCGGAATATCGCTGTCGTCTGTAAAGCACTGGACATTAAAATGGTGCAGATCAGTACGGATTATGTGTTCGGCGGAGAGGGAACTCATTTCTGGAAGCCGGAGGATGCCTGCGCGCCCCAGAGTGTGTATGGACAGACGAAGTACGAGGGGGAGCTTGCGGTCAGAAGCATTCTGGATAAATACTTCATTGTCCGCATTGCCTGGGCATTTGGAGTCAATGGCAAAAATTTTGTCAGGACGATGCTGAATCTGTCCCGGAATCATGATACCATCCGTGTGGTAAATGATCAGTACGGTTCGCCCACCTATACTTACGACCTGGCCAGACTTCTGGTGGATATGGTGCAGACCGACAAATATGGCATTTACCATGCCACAAACGAGGGCACCTGCTCCTGGTATGAATTTGCCTGTGCGATTTTTAAGGAGGCAGGCGTATCTGTAAATGTGATACCCGTGTCTACCGAAGAGTACGGCGCGAAGGCGAAACGTCCGGCCAACAGCCGCATGAATAATGACAAGCTGACCGAGAGCGGCTTTGAAAAGCTCCCGGCCTGGCAGGACGCCCTGGCAAGATACGTTGAAATACTGAAAAAAGAAGGATAGGAAAATCCCGGGATTCATTGAGCTGTACGGCAATGTATTCCGGGATTTTTTACATGGTTAATAAAAAACAGATATTTTGGAAAGTCTGCTTGAAAGTTGCGGTCAGATAGTTTATGATAGAGAAAACTATAATATAAGGAAAGGGATTTAAGATGAGCGATACTTATGTGGAATGCCTGGTAAAGGCAAAGCCCTCCATGATGGGGAAATTTTTCAAGTTTTTGTTGATTCTGCTGACCGTGATATTTGTGTTAGCGATATTTGTGCTCCCGCCTCTGATGATATTCGCCTTTATCGGCGCTGTTCTAACCGGTGTGGGGGCTTATTTTGTCAACCTTTACACAGACCTGGAATATGAATACCTCTATCTGGACAGAGAGCTGGTGGTGGACAAGGTTATGGCGAAGACAAAGAGAAAACGTGTGGCGACTTTCCAGCTGGACAGAGTGGAGATTCTGGCTCCTTTTAAAAGCTACCATCTGGATAATTACAGGAACCGCAATGTGAACAAGACAAAAGATTACAGCATAGGCGAGGAACTGCAGCCGGACAGACGGTTTATCATGTACTATGAAGGCGGCGAGAAGGTAATCTTAAGCCCTTCCGAAGAGATGATAAAAGTGATGAAAAACGTGGCACCCCGGAAGATTTTTGCGGATTAAAGGCGGAACTGGAATCAGCAGTCCTTCGGAACAATGCCTGGAAGAATTTACGGACACAGGGTGGCCGGGAATTCTTCCCTGAGGGGGCATTGTTGCGAAGGCAGTGGAACTGGAACAGTAGTCACCCGTACAGTGCCCGGAGAATTTATGGACGCAGAGGCGGACATAAATTGCTCCGTTGAGTGGGTACTGTACGGGTGACTACGGAACTGGAATCAGCAGTCCTTCGGAACAATGCCTGGAAGAATTTACGGACACA
>JAAWLQ010000482.1 GCA_022797995.1 Lachnospiraceae bacterium | reverse complement strand
ACCGCATAGGCTACCCGGACAATGTGCCGCATGGAGAATCTGGCGGCGCAGACAGTCTGCCCATCCTTCTTTATCACAGTGACAATGCCGCTGTGTACCTGATGTTCACATTTAATTTTCTCACAGTCGTCCAGCAGGAAAGAAGCCGATATTTTTTCGTCTTCCAGCACCAGAAGCCGTTCCTGCGTCACAACGAGCCAGACCGTTTCCGTATAAGATTCCCGCACCTGCATTTTCCGGCAGTCGAACCCCAGATCCACAGGCACGCAGTACTGGATTTCCTCTCCGGGTGCCAGTCCCAGGACTTCCGTCTGGCTCCTGCTCAATGTATATAATAGATTCATAAATTTTCCGTCCCTTTCAACGCTCCTTAGATAAAGAGATCCAGCTTTTTCCGCTCCATGACGCTCAGCTGATAGAAATCCGATATCTCATAGCGATTTCCGTCGATATCTGTCACCAGAAGCTTGGAATCGCTCAGATGAATCACAGCGTCGCCGCTCATCTGTGTGGTAAAGCGGCAGACCCCAAAGGTTGTCACCACATTCCAGTAAGCATGCCCGTACTCATCCTTCACATCCAGCACCTTTGTGATCACCGGCATAAAATACCGCAGCTTGATCTGCTCCCGCAGCATCTCCTGCTGGTCCTCTGCAAGCTGTGACAGCTTCTCTATGATGCCGATCTCCTTCGCTTTCTCGTCCGCTTCCCGGATGGAAATGTATTCCTCCGGATTGGTGAGGGGAAAAGTCAGATACACTCCCACCCGGTCATATGTTTTGTCCCTTGTCTCCAGAGAGACAAATCCGCCTGGCGTCCTGGCAAACTTTGCGTTTTCTCCGTTCAGAAAGCGCATTTCCAGAATCTCATCCGATTCCTTTTTCAGAGCTTCTTCATCAAATTCTTCCAGATCCAGCAGATTTGCTCCATAATTTCCCTGTTCTTCCATTCTTTATATCCCTCCTGCCCTATAACGGCATCTGCTTCTCAGTCTTCCCGGCATAACTCAATATCAATGGACCTGTGTTCATTATGTCTGGCAGTACTGACCTTCATAACTTTATTCGCGGCAACAGACATATGGATAATTAACGCGGATCATGCTAGTCAATTCCCCGCATGGCAAGCGCCTTGGTCTGCAGCTCGCTGAGCTTGTAGTAAGTTCCCTTCCTGGCCAGCAGTTCTTCGTGAGTCCCGGACTCTGTCAGCCTGCCGTCATCCAGCACAATCAGATGGGCGGCATTCCGCAAAGTGGAAAGTCTGTGGGCTATGGACAGCACTGTCCTGCCCTTTTCCAGCTTTTCCAGAGATCTCTGGATGGCCAGCTCTGTCTCCGTATCCACTGCGGAAGTAGCCTCGTCCAGAATCAGTATCTTCGGATCCGCCAGAATAGCCCTGGCTATGGAAATACGCTGCTTCTCTCCTCCGGACAGAGATCGGCTGGAAGACCCCAGCAAAGTATCATATCCCTCCGGCATCTTGCAGATAAAATCATGCGCGTTGGCCTGAATCGCCGCCCTGATAATTTCCTCTCTGGTGGCGTCCGGCCGGGCATAAGCGATATTCTCCGCCACTGTTCCTATGAAGATATAGGTTTCCTGAGACACCATAGCCACATTTTTACGCAGTTCCCGAAAGCCATACTGTTTTACATTGACGCCGTCCACCAGCACTTCCCCCTCCTGGGTGTCATAGAGCCTGGAAATCAGGTTCACCAGCGTGGATTTGCCGGCACCGGAACGTCCCACAATGCCGAAAACCTCCCCTGCCTGTACATGAAAGCTGATATCTTTCAGAATCGGCTTGTTGGCCTCATAGCCGAAGGTCACATGTTTCAGTTCGATCTCTCCCCGAAGCTCCTCGGGTCTTACCGGATCCGGCGCTTCCCTTACTTCCGGAACCGCATCGATGATCTCGAACATACGCTGGGCCGAATTCATGCATTCGGTATACCAGCGGATAATTCTGGACATAAACTCAAGAGGCCCTTTTAACTGGCCCACATAGCCGGAAAAGGTCAGAAGAATTCCCAGCTCGATATCGGAACCGCCGATGATCATGGCGCCGCCCACAGCCCACACCAGAAAGCTGATGGCATCCTCCACCGAGCAGTACAGGGCAAAGAATTTATTGTCGTAGCCCACCAGATCCATCTCCGCCGTCTTCACCTTCCGGTTGCTTTTGGCAAAACGGGTCATCTCCTGCTCCTGCTGGCCAAAGGCTTTCACCACCCGCGCGCCGGTGAAATTCTCGTTCATCTGTCCCTTGAGCCGTCTGTTTGCCCTGTGCCTTTTCCCATAATAATGCCACAGGTGCGGCAGCATACGATAGCTGATTACCACCAGCACCGGCATCAGAATCACCGACACCAGCGCAAGCAGAGGATTCAGCATGAACATGATCACCGAAGTGGCCAGAATATTCCCCACATTGATGAAGAAATAGGGAATTCCGTCTATAAAAAAGCTGGATATTTCTTCCGCGTCATCCGACACCCTGGTCATCAGGCCGCCGGTCTGCCTCTTTGTATAAAAGCTGATGGATAATCTGCCCATGGCGGTAAAGACCTGACTCTTAAGCGTTGCCACCACTTCCGGAGCAATCCTGGCCGTCAACACCCCCTGCAGAATGCCAAAGGCCTGCATCAGCACTTTCGCCGCAATCATGGCAATCACCAGAACAGTCAGCGCCGTCATAAATCTGCCTGCCGGAATCTGTAAAAGCTCCAGAAAAGCCTGGTCCTTCGCCAGGATCCGGTCATAGAGAATCGTACCGCTTAAGTATGGCCAGACCAGATTCAGAGCCGCCGTTCCCAGATAGCAGAGAATCATCATTGCCAGATATTTTTTGTAGGGTTTAAAATAGGATAAAACCCGCAGGAGAATGGATTTCTTGTCCATACACTTCGGACAGACCTTCCTCTCCTGGTCGGGATAAATCATACCGCATTTCGGGCAGCATTCTCTTCCTTTCTGCAGATTCAGGTCTTCCTTCGTTATCTCTTCTCCCTCTTTCAGCTTTTTTACAAGACTGCAGATTTTCAGAAAAGCCCCCGCCTAAAGGTGATTGGCCGGGTGTCCGGCGGGCCCGGAGACGTGATTTATTGCCC
>JAAWLQ010000481.1 GCA_022797995.1 Lachnospiraceae bacterium | reverse complement strand
TTTTATCCTGCCACACCATTCACCCTTCTCATCCATGTCCCAGATCATCCTCTGTACCGGCAGGGAAAGGCTCCGGCAGCCTTCATAAAGCTTCTTGCAACCGTTCTGTATGATTTCCCTCTTTTTCGCCTTAAAAGGGCAGTAGTCATGTACACCGGCATCCAGACATTCCCCGCATTTTTTGTGCTGTCCATCACAGTTCACCCGCATCTTCTTATCCATATCGTAAACTTCATAAACCAACTTTAGGTTTCTTTTTGAAAGACTTTCCAACACAGGATGAAGGCTCCGGTACTGATTGACTCCCGGCGCACATAGGAATGTATCTCCAGACAGATAATGGGCAATCGTTCCTTTCAGCGCCCCTTCTGTCACATACATTGTTTCAGCGTCCAGATTCCCAATTACATGCACCGGACTGCCGGAAGAAACGCCCATCTGATAGTTGGAGCTGGAAAGCCAGATGTATTTTCTGGAATCCGTCACAAAATCAAGCCGTATCTGGAATCCCTGTATCAATCCCTCTATAGAAAGAATCGGAATCAGGATGCCGGAGTTCTTTGCGGTAAAATGGATACTCCAAGTTCCATCTTCGCCTTGGTAGAATCCAGGCACTCCTTTCAGAGTACAGCCCTTGTCTGCCAGCCGTTCTACCAGCTTCCTAATTCCAAACAAAGGCACACTCCGATATCTCTGTGCTGCAATCTGCTCTAGCGTTAATCCACGCCGTTGCAGGTCTTCCTGATGTTTCCGCGATAATGTAAGCATGGAAAGCATCTGGGAATAGGTCTGGTCGATTTCCACATCCGAAGCCCGTTCGCTGTTTACCGGCGCTGGTGGTTCCAAATCCCTTTCCGGTCTTACTGGCCTTTGGTAATCATCCCGGTACTGTCCGAGGTTTAATGCCTCCCGGATCTGCTGATTTGCCTCTGTCTTTGTGACGTTATACAGCTTGGAATACAGATCCAGCATCCCGCCGTGCGCATCGCAATAATTACAGCGGAACACATTTTTTTCAATATTGATGTTCAGCTTTCCCGTCTTGTGGTTGCAAAATGGACAGTCCACATCATACGATCTCGCATTTTTACGCCGGATGGTAAGGTTCAGCACCCGCACCACATCCCGGATATCGTAGCCAAATCCAGATATATCATACCTTGTCGGGCGCAGCCCGCCCACCCCGCCAGGGGTATGCATCACGGGATGCCCGGACGGGTATACATCCATAAACACGCCTCCTCTCATTATCAGAGCATTCCGGAAGTTCTGAATCTGCTTTCAATGGATAATATTATCCGTATAGAGTACGCAGACGTTAAGTAAAGCTTCCCGGAATCACTCTGGTAACTGTTTTTAAATTAAAAAGGGTTCTTTCCTCTGTTTAACCAGCCATGGGCATAGCCGCATTTAAAAGGACTCTGGCCGCAGCCGGGATCAGATGGTTCTTGCCAGAATAACTCTGTGCAAACCACTCCAGATTCTTTGGGCTTTCCACCGCAACCTGTCCCATGGTCTTACCGCCAAACTTCCCGTTCCCGGTAATCACTACCTGCGCTGCCTGTTCATACGTCATGCGCTGCACCAGTTCTTCTACCGGAAGTGATTCATCCAGAGAAGCGGTGGGAGAGTACTGACTGGAAGACTGGGTATTTCCCTGCATCTGTGGCATTTGGCCTGTCTGCTGGTTCTGATTTCCAAAACTATTCTGCATCTGGGGTGTTCCTGACGGATTCTGCCCGATAGCTGTGCCTTTTTCCTGAGCCTGCTGATAAAACTGGTTCATCATAGGATTGGATTGTGCTGGCACAGAAGACTGCGGATTAGCTGTTCCCTGCAGCATAGTCTGCGACTGGCCGTCCTGATTCTGTGGGGTTGCCTGTGTGCCCTGATTTGTCGTCATAATAGGTTGCGGATTCGGGTTTCCTGTCATGGCAGGCTGTGGATTCTGTTCACCCTGATTAATAGGCGAGATATTGTTTCCCTGCATACCAGACTGCATCTGTGGAATCGGATTCCACAGCATACCTCCCTGCGAGGTGTAATTCCCCTGTGCCTGGGATTGCGCCGTCATACTTGGAATCTGGATTCCCGCGTCTACCTGCATGGGATCATTCTCTTCCCCCACATCGGCAAACTGAAGACCAAACCCGGCATCGGAGAGCGCACGCCCTACGGCAGCCGTCTCTGCCATCTCCAAAAATTTGTCCCCGAAATTCGGATCATTAGTCCGGAACCTCTGGGAAAAAGCATTAGCAATATAATTCTCCTCTGCATCGCATTTATCCAGATAGATCCTTGCCTCCACGATTGCCATGTTCTCCGTAAAGCTTCGGATACTGCTGACAATCTTTCCTAACGGATGTACAAGGCGGAACCACAGCTTCCGGTACTTCACATCCAGATAAAGCTGATCCTCCTGCCCCTCCTTAGTAAGTGTCCTTGCAAGTTCCATCGGGTTAAATCCCTCTACACGGTTCAATGCCGCAACCGCCTCTGACCGGTCATATAACTTTTCTTTCATTCTCTTATGCTCCTTTCATTCTCTTCGTGAAAATGAAATGCAGACAATACCCTTTCATAAGAGTAATAGTCTGCATTTCTTTGAGATTGGAAAAATCTTCAGTTTTTTATACTTTTTTAATAATTTATTGAAATATCATACATAAAACCAGGAATATACCTAATGATACCAGGATCATCTCCGCAATTCCATGCTTCCTCATAAGATATACTCCCAAAATGAGAGAAATCATCAGTTTCATACGCGCCTCCTATGGATGTAAATTACAGCTATGCATATAACATTCCTCAATATTGCAATACCGGTTCGGTTCGTCGCATACAATGCAGGGATCGCACACAGGATACCATTTTTCCCGCAATAACTCGACGGTCAAATCCCGTATCTCCCCCAGTATGGATATATCCCATGGAAATTTCACATCTAAATTTTCATCCTCTTCAAATTGCAAAAATGTCAGACACATTTTATATACTGCGTTGTCTAATACGTCATTGCGTTCTAACATTTCTTTTGTAAATTCTAATTCTTTCTGTTCCATTTTCATTCTCCTTACTCTATAAAAAGGTCACTTTGCCAGCCGCATTTACGGCATT
>JAAWLQ010000480.1 GCA_022797995.1 Lachnospiraceae bacterium | reverse complement strand
AAGGGCATTATAGCATATGCAGATTTCGTTTGCAAGATACCTGACGAAATTTAAAACAATTCCAGTTGAAATCACCGATAACTATTCGTTAAAGTTGTCTTTTGCGAATAGTTGGATGGAGGCTCACCCCTGCCTCTCCGCAAAAGCATAAGCCGCCATCTGGGCTCTGGAGCTGAATGGTTCCGTCTCCAGAAGGGTTTTTACTTCCTGCCGGGTATAAAACCGGGCGTCAATCTGCTCATTATCCGAGGTGTGATCTTCAAAATTTCCTTCCACCTCTGCAAATGCTATATAAGTCGTGGTATCCGAGATAGCCACGGCGGCAAAGGAAGGCGGCAGAATCTTTTTGATTTCTTTGACTTTCAGCCCGGTTTCTTCATAAAGTTCTCTTGCGATACAGTCTTCGATACTTTCGTCAGGTTCGATCATTCCCGCACACAGATTATAGACGGTACGATTGACACCCATTCTGAATTCATGAAGCAGCAAAAGCCGGTCTCCGCATGTGGCGACGATTGACACGCCGCTGGGCTTTCTGCCGATATCCGTGATGTCTGCCAGCTCTCTGCGGCTTACCATTTCATATTTCTTTTCTCTGCCGGCCTTATTTCTGTAGGTAAGCTCATAATTTTTTAAGTATTTACCGTCCCGTACCTTCTCAAATTTGATTAATTCCATATAGATTTTCCTTTCCTGAATGAAGTCAGTTTATCAGGTTACAAAAATATAAAGTCATTTATCTGCTGCAAAACATATATAATTTCGATTCATTTTCTTGTGTCAGACTGGCGGATTTCCGTATGTACCGACTGGCAGAATTGCTCCTGCAGCGGCTTATTAATTTTCTTGCGGGTGATTTCCATTAATCCCAGGGGCGTAATGTCAATAATCTTTGTGGGAATCTTGTCTTTCGCCGTTAATTCCCGCATGTAATGCAGAAGCTCCTGTCTGTATTGATTAGACCGCATATTGATGAAATCCACGACAATGATTCCGGAAAGATTGCGCAGGCGCAGCTGGCGGGCCACTTCTTCTCCCGCCTCCATATTAATTTTGCGGCATGCCTCGTCCGCATCTCTGCCGGCTTCATATTTGCCGGAATTTACGTCGATTACTGTCAGAGCCTCTGTGGGCTCGATGATAAGAAACCCTCCCGATTTCAGCCATACATGGCGGTCCAACGCATTTTCGAGCTTTTTTTCCAGAGAATACAGTTTGGAAAGCGACAACATGGTATCCTGATAAAAGCGGATATTCAGTTCTCTTCCACTTTCACTTTCATATTTTTTCAGTTCATCGTAAAGCTCTTTTCGATCGGTAATGATTTCTCCTGATGTTCCGGACAATTCTGAAGCATAGGAGGAAGAAGCAATTCCGGAATAAAATTCCTCCAATATAGTCTTGAATCTGCTGTCCGCCCCGCGCAGACAGGCAAAACAGTTCCGGTACATTGCGCTGTATAATAATCTGATAAACTGTGCGGCAAGGGAGAAGAACTGCTTCCACAGCTCTTCCGCACTCTCCGCCTCTCCTGCTTTTGTACGCATAATCAGACCTATGGGCGGAAAAGAGATGATTTCAGGCCGAAGTCCTTCCCGCTTCATTTTTTCCGCTTCCGTTATGGATAACAGAATATTATAATCCTGAACAAGACAGCCGTCCCTTATGACCGCCATCTCTGTAAAGCTTCTTTTTAAAGCACTTTTTTTCTCATCGCTCAGCTTTAAAGAATAGCCTACATTCGTGTTGCCTGTTGTCAGGACAAAATATTCATTGGACAGGGATATATGTGCCGTTACAGAAGCGCGCTTTGCCTTTTGTGCATCACGCACCACCTGTACCAGAAGCTCGTCTCCTTCCAGAATCCGGCCGTCAGAAGGGCGATTCACCAGATATGGCGTCACGGCATCTTTCAGAGGAAGAAAACAGATCTCTCCTTCCGCGATTTCCACAAAACAGGCGTCGATATTCCGGGCCAGACTTTTGACCTTACCGATATAAACCGCACCGATTTTGGGCGGTTTATATGAGAAAAAGGATGCCTCCACCAACCGGTCATTCCGGACGAGCAGGGCGCAGGTCCGCCCCTGATAAGAGGTAAAAAGCAGCTTCCCTCTGTCCGTCTGCCGCAATGCCAGTTCTTCGTCCGTAAGCGTCACGGAGGATTTTCCTTCTATTTTCCTGCTCATGGCAGCTCTCCTTCGGTATATCCCACATTTTCGAGAGATATCAGCCTCTCTTCCCCTTCGGCCACGACTTTTGTGTATACATCTTCTCTGGTAATAAGAAGGGCATTCTCCGCCGGCTCCTCTCCTGCCTCGGCAAGAATGGCTTCTATCACCTGACCGGGCCTGATATTTCCGCCGCTGGAGGCATCCACAGTCATATGGAAAAGGCCTTCCGAATTCGAATATTCAAGGTTAAAGATACCCTGTTTCAGATCTATCTCACGGGTTCCGTTTTTGGTCTTTTTGGCAGTCAGAATATGTTCCCTCTCAAGGAACCCGGGAAGTACTGTGGAAATATCCGTCGCAGGCATCCGGTCTTCCCGGAAACGTACCGTATAAGAGGCGGCCGCCACGCTGGCCATGGCATTTCCGGCGGTATCCGGCAGTATCCTGACGGAGATGATTTCAATTCCCGGAACACATGCCTGATTCAGCCTTTCCAATACGTCCTGACAGCAGGTTATGGAATGAACCTCTATATCCATATATTCTCCGTTGCTGGTAATGCCGACTCCAAGGGGCGCGGCAAAGGCCATAATCTGGTGGGGACTGAAGCCATTGGTATAAGCGACGTCAATTTCCGCCCTTCGGATGGCTTTCTGAAAGAAACGCATCACGTCCAGATGACCGATATAGCGAACGGGACCATACTTGCGAAATCTGATACGCAGTCTCATGCTATCTTCTCCTTTGGAAGTACTCATCTTTGTTCAATTCATTGTACCATTATTGTGCCATGGAAGGCAACATAAATAGTTATAATGTTATATTCTGGACAATTTTTCCATTTTTCGGTATAATGATAGCAGTTTGACCGGCCTTCAGAGATGGAAAACAGACGAAAATGGACAGAGCCGTTCGAACATAATCAGAGGGAGGGAAATTATGGAAGTT
>JAAWLQ010000479.1 GCA_022797995.1 Lachnospiraceae bacterium | reverse complement strand
AGAAATACGAACTGACGGAATACGGCTTCCTGGAGGCGAAGGAGGGGGAGACGGAGTTTAAGCATATTCCGGACTGGTACCGCTGGGAGCGGGAGAGTGTGCGGAAGGAGCTGGAAGACGGCACCTATCGTCTGGATGTGCCTGTCACGATCTGTATGATGGTGAATACGAAATGTATTTACCGGGTGGGCAGCGGGAGGCTGGTACACACGGCGGAAGGCTTTCATCTCACAGGCTGCGACGGCAGGCTGGATTACACCCAGAGGCCAGGGGCCTCCTACAGCCTGTATTCCGACTATTACTGGTATGAAGTGGGAGATATGATCTGTATTGGGAACGGGGATGTGCTTTACTACTGCTTTCCAACGGAGGGCGGTGATGTGGTGGCGAAGACGAGGCTGGCCGCGGAGGAGCTTTATAAAATCACATGCCGGCGCCGCAGGGAGCGCCGGGGGTGAGAGTTGCAGGATCGTAGCGGCATAGGGCGTCTGTGGGCCCTGTAACTTGAAAAAGCGCCGACGGCCTGAAAGGCGGGATGCCGGCAGGAAGCTTACCGATCGGCGCCCTGCCAGGTCAGGTAAATCTGGAGTTCGCGCAGCATATGATTTTCCGCGGGCACCATGTAGGTCAGGGTTTCTGCGCCGCGGTCAAAAAGCCGGTGAGTGCTTTCCGCGCCGTCCTTCGTTTTCTGCTGCAGAATCAGGTAGGCCACATCTGCGGGAAGCTCCAGCTCCGGAACTTCCTTTTCAAAGAAGGCATCCAGCTGAGCAGCGCTCAGGGACTTGAGCAGCTGATGGTCTTCGCTCATGAAGAGCAGTTCTGTGTCCACAGGAGGGTTAGCCGCCACGATACTGACTTTAAAGCAATAGCTTTTGGTCTCTTCTTTGCCGTCCATATTCCGGCTTATGGACTGTGAAGTGTCATGGCTATATTTCTGACCGTCCACGAAATAGGCTGTGGAAATGCCGGTGCCAGGCAGCAGATATACCTGACCGTCCTTCTGCTGATATACCGGATTAAAGAAATAGTTAAAAGCGGTATCCGCACTGACATACAGGGAACCTTCGGAGCCTTCCTCCTGCTCTGTGGAGGAAAAGTGTAAATCCGTAAAGAAGTCATCGCCGGTATAATAACTGACCATGCGCTCTTCGCCGTCATTGACTGTAATGCCGGTGCCTTCGAAATCTTTTTCCGGGAATTCCAGACAGTACAGGCCGTATCCCTCCAGCCCGGGAAAGGTGATAGGAGGCTGTGAGCTGTCATTTTCTCTGTTGAGGGTTCCGTAAATCTTCTCGGTCGTCTCCCTGAATGTGATTTCTCCCCGGCTGTTCATTTCGATTTCCGGTGTGCCCTGGCGGATATATTCCCTGGTCACAAAGACACCGGCCAGTCTGTCCTGTCCGGGCTGGGACTGGGCTTCCTCCAGCGCCAGACTGCAGCCACTCAGGGAGAGAACTGCCGCCAGACACAAGGATGCGGCAGATATTTTTTTGAGTACATGAAATTCAGCCTTGTTCGCTCGATTATTGTTCATCGTCAGAATCCTCCTCGTCCAGATTGCCGTCGAATTTCAGAATGTCGCCTATGTCGCATTGTAGATAATAACATATCTTATTGATGGTGCCGAAACGGACTCCCTTTGCCTTGCCGCTACGCAGAATGGAGAGGTTTGCTTCGGTGATGTTCACCAGCCTGCACAGTTCTTTAGAAGTCATGTGGCGTTCTTTCAATATTTCATCCAGATAGATTCGTATTGCCATAGCGGTTCCTCTTTAAAGTCTGGTAATCATTCAGCGTCTTGTCCGGACCCTTATCATCATATAATCATATCATTGTCTTCCTTCAGCCTTTTGCCGTCCAGGTAGAGCAGAGTCAGCAGCCGGATGCCCAGAACCACGATGATTTCGGTCAACGGGAACAGAAGCAGGTAGGAGCTGTTCAGAATGTACCTGGCGAAAAGCAGCTGCAGGAGGGTAAGGCCCAGGTTGGTGAGCAGGATCAGAATCAGGAACTGTCCGCTGGCTTTTTTCAGCTTCTCCAGCCGGGAAAAAGTTCCCGCGCCGAAGGGGGCTTTCGCAAAGCTTCCGATGAAAGCTGCGGTCATAATCAGCAGAAGCGCTTCCGCTATGGACGGAATGAGATCGGTGAAGGCCTGGAGCATCAGAAAGACGGTGCTGACATTCAGCTGCATTCGGTCCGCGGCGGTGTTCATTTCTTCCATTTTCTGTCGGGCGGCAATAAATGCGGTACCATTCTGCCACAGACTGCTAACGGCCAGAATTAACGCATACAGAGCCAGCAGAATCTGCAGGCCGGTCAGAAGCCTTCGGCGTTCCGGCTTTTCCGTATTATGCAGGAAACGCAGCAGAAGCCAGGTGAGGAAGGTGCAGTCAATGGCCGCCGCCAGGGAATATCTTGAGAAGCCTTCCGTGGGGATGGGGGAGAGATACAGATCCATATAGCTGGGGTTCGTGTAGAACCAGAGGGCGGCATAGAGCACAACCGTCAGGACAGGCAGAAGCGCGTCCGCCCGGCGGATTTTATGCCGGACTGCCAGAAGGGCGCAGAGTGCCAGGGGCAGGGCGCCTGTGGCGATGAACAGAATCCATGCGGCAATGTTGCCGGCAGAGCCGGACAGGGACAGGCTGCGCAGTAATCCTCCCAGCTGTTCCCAGGGGAATGTGATATATTTCATGTTGGCCTCCTGATTAAGTCGCCAGGCGACAGCAAAATTACTGCTGGCGGTACTAAAATGGAAATTATTGTTTTACTAATTCTGGTATTAGAGTATCACGAAAATTATTGTTTGTCAATAATTTAGACAAAGTTCGTCTGCTGTATTGAAAATGTCGATGTGGGTCTCGGTAAAAGTGGAAATAAACTTTTCACTTCAGCGAAAAAGCGTCCTGGCGAAAAACAAAAGTTAGGGATTGACAGAACAGGAGAAATGGCTTACTATTAATAATAAGAAATGGGTTTTCACCGTACATCCTGTTACGGCCTGCTCGTTTCTTTTTTTATTGACAGAATGTCATATAGATATTTTCTGCCATTTTCAGCATGATTAACCAGAAGACGGGCATGGAAAAGATTATATCTTACGAGTATATTTTCTTCATAGACCT
>JAAWLQ010000478.1 GCA_022797995.1 Lachnospiraceae bacterium | reverse complement strand
CCATAGATAATGGAAAATTCATGGTCTTTGTCATGGAATGCCGCCGTGCACTTCTCCAGTAGATTATCCTGGTCCTCGTTCCAGTTACAGCGTTTTTCATACAGCGCCTTCAAAAGCTTCAGCGCCGCCTCTCTGTAAATGCGGCTTTCCGTCTGACCCAGCTCGCCCTGTTCTTCCAGCTGCCTTGCGATCTCCAGCAGGCCGCAGGCTGCGATGGCGGCGGCGGTGGAATCTTCCAGCGCACAGTCCGCAGGCTGTCTGAAATCCACCGGAATCAGGCCGCTTTCCGGCGTGTTTGCGATAAAGTAATTGGCGACTCTTTTGGCGGTGTTGAGATAGCTTTCATTCTTCGTATGTATATAACTCAGGGCAAATCCATACAATGCCCAGGCCTGGCCTCTGGTCCAGGAAGAGCCTTTGGCATAGCCCTGGCCGCCGAAGGTATCCACATATTCTCCTGTGGCCGGGTCGAAGGCCACGATATGGTTGGAGGAACCGTCCTCCCGGATGAAATACTTCTGCGCCGTGTCCGCGTGCATTGTGGCTATCTGGAGATATCTGGGGTCCTTCGTCTCTTCACAGGCCCAGTACAGCAGCGGAAGGTTCATCATACAGTCGATAATAGCCCAGCCTGCTTTGCTTCCATCCCCGTTGTCATTCCAGGCGCGGATAAAGCGGCCCACCGGGTTAAAGCGGCCTGCCATGTCATTGGCCGCCAGAAGGCCTCTGTCACAGGCTGCCCTGCTGCCCGTCAGGCGGTAATCCGCCACCGCCGTGGGAAGCCACCGGAAACCGCTGTCGTGGTCCATGGACCGCGGCATCATCAAGACGGCATCCAGCTTTTCCTCGTTCTCCAGTGCAATTTCCCGATACAGTTCTTCCCCTGTGGCATGATAGAGCTGCCACATCATACCGCCCCAGAAACCGTTGGTCCACCAGTTTACCCTCTCCCCTGAGCAGTCATCATGAATGCCTTCCCGGGTTGTATAGGGAATTTTATGCCTGCTTCTCTCCGCCACAATGCGCATTTTATGCCTGATTTTATCCGCTGCCTCCCGGACCCATTTCTGTTCTGTCATTTTGCTCTCCTCCGTTTCTCAATAGACTGTGATATTCTCTTTTCATTCATACAGGAACCGCCTCCCTGATTCGAATGTAAAAATTATATCCGTTTGACAGCCTCCCCTGCAATGCCCTATAATACTATTTACTAACCTTTTGTCTGAAGTTATAATTTTCAAACAGCGCTCAGAAGGAGAAAAACCATGTATACCGTAACATCCGGCGGCTATAATGCCAGACATCCGTCTGACTTTTTCATGTTCAGGCCAAACGGTCTGCCCCATCATGTTCTGCTGATTGTGAAATGTCCGACCCTCTTTCAGATTGATGAAACGGAGATCACAACTGACCGGAACTGTGCCATGCTGATACGTCCTCATGTTCCCTATCAATACCGCAGTATAGAGGGAGAATACAGCGATGACTGGCTGCATTTCGACTGTGACGGGCCTTTTTTCTCCGAGAATACAGGAGAACTTTTTCACAGGCCCATTCCCATCGGCAGTGCCGCTCAGTTCACTCTGTACATCCAGCAGATTATGTGGGAGCACAGCTATGCCTCCCCGGATTTCCGGGATCGAAATGTGGATATGCTTATGAAGGTGCTTTTCAACAATCTGATTCAGGCAATGCGGAAAAAGGAGACTCCTGTCCCCTATAATCCCTATGTCTCCAGGCTGCAGGGACTCAGACTCTCCCTCCAGTCACAGCCCGGCAAAAACGTGACGCCCCGGGAAGCGGCACAGGAACTGGGTATCAGTTCTTCTTATTTTCAATACTTATACAGACAGATTTTCGGGATTTCCTTCAAAGCGGATCTGATCGATATCAGAATTGATTATGCAAAAGACCTGATTCTGAACACCGGTCTGAAACTTACACATATTGCACAGCTGTGCGGCTATAATAACGAAATTCATTTTTACCGGCAGTTTAAAGCCAGAACCGGGATGACTCCGGGAGAATATCATAAAAAAACTCAGGGGATCTGACTCCCGCGCACCGGAACTTTCGTCCGGAACACCCCTCGGATCCCCTGAATCATTTTCTCTCAATATGGAATTATTGTGCTCTCTTTTTGAAGAATTCCTCTATGAATCCCTTGATTTCCTGGGGTCGTGTGGTTTTCAGCAGATAGCCTGCGGGCTTCAGCGGCCGAATCTTCTGAATGCGCTCTTTATCCACCGTTCCTGTCAGGAAGATCACAGGAATATCCACAAATGCCTCCTCCGCACGGATCATTTCCAATACCTGCTTGCCGTCGCAGATCGGCATCTCATAATCCAGCAGAACCAGGTCCGGCTTATCCAGTGTCATACATCTGATCGCCGCAACTCCGGACTGAGCCTGTGCGATATCATACTCTTTTTCAAAAAGTTCCTTCATAAACTGCAGCACCATCGCCGAATCGTCCACCACCAGGATCTTCTTTTTCCCAACGCTTTCCTTCTCACTCTCGGCCAGATATTTCTGAATTTCATCCATCGCATTTTCCGCCTTGATGGAAGGTCCTGCCACATCCTCCAGCATATGCGGCGCAAGCATACAGTAAGCAAAGTATCCCTTCCCGGTATCGAACAGCAGACTGCACTGGGGGTTATGCTTTTCAAATACGCTCTCAAACTGCCTGTAGGGCAGCAGGTTCTCCTCTCTCAGCTCAACCTTTCCCTCACTGGGCAGATGGGTCATGATTCGTTCTACAAACTGTCGTGCTATGTACCTTGCCGCGTTCATCATCATGACATTCAGCTTCTCGGCATCGGAATCCACAATATTTCCAACCGTATTCACCAGCAATTTCTCGTCAAAAACCAGAAGGAACTCCCATTTCTCTCCTTTGTCAGAGCCATATAAAAGTCGGTAATAAATTCCGTTTCCAAATTTCTCTCCGCCGTAGCTCTCACTGAGCACACGTGCTTCCAGCTGAAACAAATCATACACCTGCTGAATAATTGTCTTCTTTACCGCCGCCTGCTCTTCTTCCGGCAAAAGATCGGTCCACCTGCTGGAAACCCCGCCAATGATAGCCCTGTCCTCTATCATGGTATGTCCGATGAGCCATCCGGC
>JAAWLQ010000477.1 GCA_022797995.1 Lachnospiraceae bacterium | reverse complement strand
CCGGGATGTACGCTTCTTCCGTATACCGTAAGCCTGGCCCCTGCGGCGTTGAAGGTCTCATGCTGCATACCGCCGAAGGGTCCGCCGTCCACCGTATAGGCATAATCCGCTCCGAACAGCTTCACGTCGAAATGGTCCGTACCCTGACCGATTTCTTCGTCCGGCGTAAAGCCAATGCGAAGCTTTCCATGATTGATTTCAGGATGCTCCAGCAGATAGGCACAGGCTGCCATAATCTCCGCAATACCCGCCTTGTCGTCCGCTCCGAGCAAAGTGGTGCCGTCCGTCACAATCAGATCCCGGCCTTTGTATTCCGCAAGCTCCGGGAACTCTTTCGTCCGAAATACGATATTCTCTTTTTCATTCAGCAGAATATCTCCGCCGTCATAATTTTCCACAATCCTGGGCTTTACATTGGCTCCCGATACCGCCGGGGAAGTGTCCATATGGGCGACAAATCCCAGAACAGGTGCCTTTTCATACCCTTCTGATGCGGGAACAGAGGCATACACATAGCAATGCTCCCTGTCATATGTGATTTCCGATGCCCCCATCTCCTCCAGCTGCCTGACCAGAAGCTCCGCCAGCTCATATTGCTTTTTGGTGCTGGGAGATGTCCCTGTGCTTTCGTCTGATTGCGTGTCCAGTTTCACATATTGCAGAAAATAATCGATTGTTCGTGACATTTTGATATCCTTCCTCTCTCATTTATAGTATAGTGGCTTCGTTGTAGTTTACTGCAAATTATTACTTTACTCTCGCTCACCTGTAACTGCCAGATACCATCATATCACGAACATCCATTTATCTCAATTCCTTTTTCTGTGCTCATATGCCTTTATCTCCCGACAGGCTTTCCCGGACAGGACCAGAACGCAGATCAGATTGGGCACCGCCATCAGCGCATTACAGATATCCGAGAAATTCCACACCACTTCAAGGGAACTCATGCACCCCACGAAAGCCGCAAGCCCATAGGCAAACCGATACCAGAGATTATACTTTGATTTTCCACCCATAAGAAACTCAAAGGCTCTCTCTCCCTGGTAAGCCCATCCGATTATGGTGGCAAAGGCAAAAAGCACAATGCATACGCTGACAAAACTGCCGCCCCATTTTCCCAGTGTGGTGCGGAAAGCCGCCAGGGTCAGTGCCGTGCCGGTGAGAAGGTTTCCGTCCCCGTCCACACTTCCCAGCACGCCGGAGGTGGCAAAGGCCAGCCCCGTGATGGTACAGACCACCACAGTGTCCAGGAATACCCCTGTCATGCTGATATAGCCCTGCCGTATGTAATCATCCGTATCCGCGGCCGCCGTGGTGATTCCGGAGGCCCCCAGCCCAGCTTCATTGGAAAAAATCCCTCTGGACACTCCCCAGCGCAGCGACTGGAACGCTGTCACTGTGATACTGCCAAAGATTCCTCCGGATACCGCCTGAGGATAAAAGGCCGCCGCCAGAATTCCCGCTATGGCTCCCGGAAGCCGGTTGATATGAGTCAGAATCACCGCCAGCGCCCCAAGCAGATAAAAGACGCCCATAAAGGGCACCAGGATTTGCGTCACTTTTCCAATGACGCCGATTCCCCCCAGAACCACCAGAATCGTCATGATCGTCAGGAAAAGGCCTGTGTTCTCTTTCGGAATGCCGAAAGATACCCACACGGCATCAGCGATGGAGTTGGACTGGGTCATATTCCCCATACCGAAAGATGCTGTGACGGCAAAGAGGGCAAACAGAATTCCCAGCACTTTTCCCACCTTTCGATTCGGAAATCCGTGCAGACAGGTGTACATTGGTCCCCCTGCGGTCTCTCCCCTGTCGTTTTTTCCTCTGTATTTTACCGCAAGCATACTCTCCACAAGCTTGGTGGCCATACCGATGAAACTTGTGATTACCATCCAGAACAGTGCGCCGGGGCCCCCCAGAACCATTGCAGTGGCCACACCCACAATATTCCCGATTCCCAGCGTAATGGCAAGCTCCGTGGTAAGAGAAGCCAGGGAAGAGACTTTGCCGGAAGCCTTTTCTCTGCCTTTTTTTCTGTCTTTCTTACTACTCTTTTCCTTTGTACCCTTTCCCTTCGGTTCGCTCCCGAAGGCGCAGCGAAACGCATACTTTAAATTTTTCAGGGGAAGAAGATCCAGCCGCAGCATGAGATAACAGCCGGTTCCCAGCAACAGAACCAGCATCCACGGCCCCCAGACCAGATCGTCAAGGTATTGAATTGCCTTTTCCATATATTCAGAAAAACCTCTGCCGTTTTTCTAAATATATTGGTACAAGAGCGTCTTTATGCAAATTCCGGAATCATTTCGCAAATCTGACGGACTCCCATTGTCAGATCCCGATAACGGTATCTGTAAGATGACTGGACTTCCGGACCCTCCACTTTCATCAGAACCTCAAGGAAAGTATTATTATAGGGTACCCGGAAACAGCTTCTGTTCTGCGCATCTATTTCATATCCCGCATTCTCCAGAGATACTCCAAATATTTCCGCCCCGTTCCCGCCGGCCGCCCGGACCTCCTCGTCCAGAAAATGGTTGATGTCCAGCCAGCCGCCTTCCCCCATCCGGTTATAGAGAAGGTTTATTGAATCCTCGCTCATTGCTTCGTAATATAAGGTGAAAAAGCCCCACAGCTGCGTCATAACATAGCTATCCGTCAAATTTTCCAACAGATAATCCTGTTCGCCATCTGTCAGCAGCCTGTAGATGTTCTCCGTCCGCAGTCCGTAAATGGTAGCATCCTCCGCATCTACAAGCAGCTTGAACACAGATCCGTCCGAGGCCTGCATTTCAATATACCACAGTATATAGTTCACGCCTTTGGCATAGTCGTCGCTGTAGATCACATAGCGCTTCCATTGCGTTATCTCAAAATCGTCATTCCAGATTTCATAAGGCAGCAGCCCTCCCTCCACAAGGGCAATTATCATATTCTGACTGAGCACGGACTCTGAATGTAGAAAATCCGTAATCTCTCTGCTGATTTCAAGCTCCTGAGAAGTCACATAAAATTTATCGTTTCCCTCCAGTCCTTCCGCAAAATTGGTCATCCGCACTGCCAGCGCTTTCTCATAGGAAATACTCAAGGCTTCCACATCCATACTTTCCCGCTTGCCCAGGGTAATGTCTCTGCATAAAATGCG
>JAAWLQ010000476.1 GCA_022797995.1 Lachnospiraceae bacterium | reverse complement strand
TTGATAAAATACTTTTTCATCCTGACACCATGATAATATTGTATCTACATCTGAAGCTTTATATGGTCTTATTCTAATCATACATTTTCCCTCGCAAATCCCGATTTTTCTTTATATTTCTTCAGAAATTTCTTTGTTGTCATGCTCCTCAAAATCACGTCTGGTCAGACTTCATTCGAATCACAGCGCCACAGACAAATAAATATCCGATAATTGAAATTATGGATGCTTCTACTCCAAATCCCGCCCCAGTCACCAATACATTATCGGCGGGAATCATAATTGAAAAAACAGGCTCTCCATAAACGCCTTGTGCGGTTGTGATATGCATGATATCCGTTACCAAAATGAAGTTCCATATTGCATGAAGTAAGCTGCTGTTACTTATGGAATTTCCTTTCCATGCAACAAGCGAAAACATGAGGCCTGCCAGTGTTCCGCTGATCATGAGCAGCAGGACGCCTGCAACGCTAAGCTCGTCCATGGAAGGAAGGTGCAACAGGCTGAACAGAAAGGACGGAACCAAAAACGCAACAGGCTTTCCCCACTTTGTCTCAAGCAGTTTCAGAATGTATCCACGAAACAGCATCTCTTCCAAAACGCCTGCTTTCAATGCCGCAATGATAGAGTATGTGACAGCTATCACGATTTCAGCCGGATTTGATATTGTCACTATCGGACTGCCAATAATCACATAACAGATCACGACAAAAGAAGGAAGAATTGCAGCATATAAAACAGCCCATTTCCTGATGGAGCTGGTAATTCTAAAATCCTTCATTTTAAGGTGAAGTATCTTTGTCGTATACAGCCAAAACAATATATACGTAACAATAAAGCATCCTAATATCCGTAAAATAGAATAAAGTCCCCTTATCGGTAATCCAATCATTGAAAATAGCAGATCAAACGCTATACTGCTGAGCAGATCACCTGCAAAATACAACAAAACATAGATGATAATATGTACTATTGTTTTCCCTTTTGAAAATTGCATTTCCATCTAAAGATTCCTCCGTACCCCGATTCCTATAATCAGTCAACCTTATGAAAGCACACTGTTTGCTCTTTCATTGATATTTTTCCGACCTGCCAACCATAATCTGCAAGCTCTTTCTTATATTTCAGAAAAGAGTGGTCAATCGGTATCCCCACAATCTCCTGAATCTCCTCAAATGTCAGCTGAAAAGATTCCTTTCCGCTTTTCTGAACATATTCCCACAATGCGTTGTATTTACTCATTGTCTTTTTCCTCTCCAATGATTGCAAAATGGCAGAACTTATTGCATCTATGTTGATTGTCTGCCTTACTTGCCTATGTTCGAGTAACTCGATATAGGCAAATGCGGCATACTATCTTCCTCTTTACAGAACCTGAAAGAGCACGGTTACGAACATGATGATTCCTACCATAATGGCGGCTATGCCAAAGAGACAGCTTCTCTTGTTTCCATTTTTTCCGTCAACAATCCAAAACAGACCGCGCAGTATAAGAAGCAATCCTACAAAAATCGGAATGAATTTTCCAACAGCTTCTGTCATTTCTTTTCCCCTTTCTGCCCTCTCTTTTTCTTAAAAGCATAAATGACAGTATTGATGATACATAACAGGACAAAAAGGCCCGTAAAGTTAATCCAGATATCCCTGTACGCCGTTTTCGCCAAAGGTTCCCGCAGTCCGCTGAACCAGACATAGGCAAACGCCAACAATTGGGAGGGAATATATGCAATCAAATATCTGAGAGCCAAAGGCTTAACAGGCAGATTCGTACACAGCTCAAATGCCGCTATCCCGATCAGGAGAATGATAGCCCTGTCTAATTCGTGCCAGTTACCGCTTGGATCTTCATAGATACCGCTACAAAGATACAAAACGCTGTTCAGCAATGTAATTGCTGTATATATAATCGAATAAATCGACACAATGCGGATCCATTTTTTCTGATTCATTTTTGCTTTCCTTCCTATTTTGATGCCTGAGCCGTCTCATTTGCTCATGAGGGCACACAATCCATACATCCCAGCAGCTTTGCTGCCAATGACTGCATCTATACGGAAACGGCAAAGTTCGTACCGGATTCCGGTTTCGATACTTCTCCGGTTTTCGTATAAATTACCGGCTCTGTCTTCACAGCTTCCGCTGTTTCTTCTGCAGGCATGCCGTTGTCTGTACCTGTCTGATCCGGAGCAGATTTCTCGTCCGATGCGGCCTTTCCACTTTCGCTGATGCTTACGGTATCCGCATTTTCGTTTCTGATTTCCGCCATCCTCTTTTCCTGCTCCTCACGTTCTTCCCTGCGCTTCCGGATGGCATTTTCCTGCTCTTTTTTCGCTTTTTCTCTTGCCTCCTTTGCCTCCTCCTTCATTCCTTTATCTGCTTTCTTCTGATAGTCCTCCGCTTTCTCTGCATAGTCCCCCACATATCCCATGGCCCGCTCCATGACGGAGGTGTCACCCCTCCGCTCTGCTTCTTTATAGACACGAAAAGGTGTATTCAATAGCTTCATATTCGTACTTGCCCCTGCAAGACCTTCCATTGTTTTCGTATGCATAACTGTCCCTCCTTGAATTTTTCCTGACGTAATCCTTTTTATGAACCCCCAAAATAGAATCCACATGAATAATGCCACCATTCCAAAAATACCGGAAAACAGTGCGCATTTGCCCCCATCTCCCGGTATTGATACCACACTAAAAACTGAAATCTCTTTTATTCTGATACTTCTGATACAGAAGCATTCTGCCGCCGGTATGTATCATTGTCTTTCTGGCTTAACTCGTTTTCTACCTGCGCCAGCTTTTTCTCCAACTCACGGATTTTCTTTTCATCCCCGGAAGCTGACCGGATCTGCTGCTCCAGCTGCTGCTTTTTCTCTTTCAGCTTCTCGATTTCCCTGTCAACCTTATCTGTATTTGCGACACATTTTTCTTCCGGCTTTCCCTGACTGTCCCCGCCTGCCTTCAGCTCTTTGCCATTTGCGTTTTCCCTGGAATGTTCTTCCACTGCTTTCGGATTTTCTTCATTTGCGCGAGTGGCTTTTAATCCCGGCTTTCCGGCTCTATGGACTGCTTTCGGATCATCAAAAAAGATTTTCCGGTTGCCGTTCTCGTCCTGGCCTACCCGGTACAGTCCCGTAGGCTTCTGCCCCGATTTTTCAC
>JAAWLQ010000475.1 GCA_022797995.1 Lachnospiraceae bacterium | reverse complement strand
CACAGGATGGTGGAGACGGTAAAGAAAGATCAGAAGGTGGCGAAGATGCGCATGAAGATGGTGGAAGACATACTGAGGCAGGCGGAGAAAATTACAGAGCTGGAAAATGAAAACGCAAAGCTGGAGGAAGAGATTCGAAAGCTGCAGGAAGAACTGAACCGGCGGAAAGACCGGGAGGGTATGGCATAGCAATACTGCTACAGCGCCTCCCGGGAGAAAGCCTTTTGCAGAAGGGAACACTTTATAATGTGCACCTTTTTATATCTACACCCTTATTTGATTCTACCTAATTCTATAGTATCTTCCAGCCCTCTTCTCTAATACCTCTACTCATACGCAATCTTCATAAGCTCCTCCGGCGTGGTAATCCCCTCACGCACCAGCTTCAGGCCGCTTTCCTTCAGGGTCCGCATCTTCTGGTGCTCTCTGCCGTAATTCACGATTTCCTCCACGGTCACATGGTTGGAAATCATCCGGCGGAGGGTTGCATCCACAGCCAGGATTTCATGGATTGCAATACGGCCCCTGTAACCCGTGTTGTTACACTGCGCACATCCGACGCCTCTCCGGATCCGCTTCACGTCTTCTCCCAGGAGCCTGCGCTCTTCGGCCGTGGTATCCGTCTCCTGGCTGCAGTTGGTGCAGACCTTCCGCATCAGTCTCTGGGCCACCAGTCCCACCAGGGAATTGGCAATCAGATAGGTGTCCACTCCCATGTCCTCCAGTCGCACCACGCTTGACGCGGCGTCATTGGTATGCAGCGTGCTCAGCACCACATGTCCGGTGATGGCGGCGCGGACAGATATCTCCGCCGTCTCCCCGTCGCGGGTCTCTCCCACCATGATAATGTCCGGGTCCTGCCGGAGCAGCGCCCGAAGCCCGGTCTCGAAAGTCAGCCCTGCCACAGGATTCACCTGAGTCTGATTGATTCCCGGCACATTTTTCTCCACAGGGTCCTCGATTGTGGAGATATTCACCATTCGTTTGGACAGGTATTCCAGAATCATATACAGCGTTGTGGACTTTCCGCTTCCCGTGGGCCCCGTAATGTAAATGATTCCATTGCTGCTGCCCAGCAAAGGCAGAAATCTCCGGTAGCTTTCGTCGTCCATGCCGAACTGTTCGGAGTAATCCAGCTTTCCCGCGGAACTGAGCAGTCGAAGCACAGCCTTCTCTCCGAATACGGTGGGCATCAGGGACACACGGATATTGACAGGTCCGCTTTCCGTACGCACCCGGAAATGTCCGTCCTGAGGAATCCTTTTCTCCGCGATATCCAGATTGGCCATGATTTTGATGCGGGCAATCAGCGGCTGATGCACATTGCGCTGCAGCGTCACATACTCCAGAATCACGCCGTCGATTCTCATACGTACCTTCGTCTCCCTGTCAAAGGGTTCGATGTGAATATCGCTGGCGTTGCTCTTGATGGCCCTCTCCACCAGACTGTTCAGCAGATGGATGATGGGCGCCTCTTCCTCCACATTCTCCAGATCTCCAAGCCCCAGCTCCTCTTCCTCGTCCGGTCCGAAGCCCGCATTGGCCTGGGTGGCCGCCTGTCTGGCTCCCACCTCCGCAAAATAGTAGTCGATGGCCTGGCGCAGCGGCTTTTCCTCGCTGAGACGAATCTGCAGATAGCAGCCTGTCTGCTGACGGACCTCCTCCAGCGCGAAATAATTCAGCGGATCGTTGGTCACAAGCACCATGGTCCGGTTCTTCACACTCACCGGCAGGAACAGGTTCTTCTCCGCCAGCTCCTTGTCCACCATGGCCACAGCCTCCAGATCCACCTGCTGGGACGCCACGTCGACAATCTCCAGATCCAGCCTGCTGGCCAGTGCCTCCAGCACCTGCTGTTCCGTCACGAAATTCAGCGCGATCAGAATCTGTCCCACACGCATATCTCTGTGATCTTTTTGATACAAAAGGGCCTGATCCATCTGCGCGGCGTTTACATAGCCCCTCTCCGCCAGTATTTCTCCGATTCTCAGATTTGTTCTCACTTTTTATATCTCCTGTTCCAGTTCCGCAATGAGCCGCCCCGGCGCTATCTCTCCGAAACAACGTCTGTTTCGCTGTTTCAAGTGGCATATCCTGCCATTTCTCACCCCGACCAGTACCCCAAAGCACAGACAACGCCTGACCGTCCGATTCTCAGCCCGGGCAGCGCATTCCCCCGTCATTTCTCGCACATAGTAACCGCCAGGACAAAGGCCGCGTCCGTCTGTGTCGCCGTCTGCAACGCTGCATCCAGGTACACCGACTCGTTCAGCCTCATGCTCAGGACCTGTACCGCCGGATAATTCTCTTCAATATCATTGACAAAGGCAAGAATTCTGCCTCTGTCCCCCCGAAGTGTCATGTTCACCTCTGCCGTCAGCACATACTGTTCCGACACCGCCCTGGTCTCCTCCGAAACCTTTCCATACAGATAAGGCCCGGGAACCCCGGGAACGGCTTCTCCCATGGACAATGACACGGGAAACAGTCCCTGCTTCAGCGCGATTCCGGTAAGCAGCTCATCCACAAGGCGATTCTCCATATTCTCATAATAAGGCTCTGAGACTTCTTCCAGCCGCTGCCTGTGCTCCTGAATGGAATCATCCCAGAAAGGAATGGCATCTATGGCGGACTGCATTTCTTCCGCCTCCTCCCGGAGCAAATCCCTCCGCAACACATTCTCCTGGTGACGCTGTATCTCCGGCATAATGGCAAACCGAATCATCATGAATACAATCAATATGCTGAATGCTGTCTTCAACAGCAGTAAATCCTTCTGTGTCAGTTCCGGCTTCATCACGCTCCGCCCCCTTCCCGTACATTTTCCGAAACTTTCCCTTCCAAAGTACAGGAAAGCGATATGGTATACCACTGATTATCATATGCATACCCCATATAATCCACCGTGTGGAACAATCCCGTCTGCTGCAGCTTCAGGATATAATCCGGAATGTCAATGACTTCCCTACTGCTGGCATCGAAGGTCAGAATCCCCGTCCGGGCGTCATACCCCGTGATCAGAAGCTCCGTGTCTATCCCTCCCGCGCTCTCTATCCTATGCAGAACATCGCTGTTAAAATCCGGATAGACCGAGAGGTTCTCCTCCGTTCTCTCCACCGCCGCAATATCTCCCTTCAGCTCCTGCAGCGTCTCTTCCAGTAAAAGCGCATTTTCATACTGCTCCCGCACC
>JAAWLQ010000474.1 GCA_022797995.1 Lachnospiraceae bacterium | reverse complement strand
GTGGCTGGCTATCTTTTTCTGCTGTGGCTGCGGGAGCGGAGAGGAAGACAGGAACTGGAGCGGCAAGGAAGACGGAGGGGAAATTGTGGCATGCCAATATGTGGATACTGCTATGGGAACGGTGATCCGGCAGACCATTTATGCATCAGAACAGTCCGCAGAAGCTTTTTCACAGGAGGTCATGGCGCTTCTGACAGATTTGGAGAGCAAAAAGCTGTCCTGGCGGCTGGAATCCTCGGAAGTATACCGGATAAACGCTTCGGCAGGAAAAGAGGAAGGCTGTGTTCTGACAGAAGAAATGGCGCAGCTGCTGCAAAGCTGTGTGGACCTGTACGAAAGAACGGAAGGCGCCTTTGATGTGACGCTGGGACCGGTGAGCAGACTTTGGGATATTGACAGATGGGCGGCGGAAGGAGGAGAGGATTTTCAGCCGCCATCCCCGGAGGACATACGGGAGGCTGTGAGTCTGTGTGGAAGTGACAGGCTCAGGCTGGAGGGGGAGGAGTCTGCGCGCATTTTCCTGCCAGAGGGAATGCAGCTTGATCTGGGAGCTGTGGGTAAGGGAGTTGCGTTATCACGGCTCTGTGAGCTGCTGGAAGACCAGACGGAAATTACCGGGGCAGTGATTTCACTGGGAGGCAGTATCCTGACCTGGGGGAGTAAACCGGATGGAAGTGTGTGGAAGGTGGGAATTGTCAATCCTTTCGACACTTCCTCCAATATAGGGATACTGAGTCTGGAAGGGCAGTGGTGTGTTTCCACTTCCGGAGATTATGAGCGGTATGTGGAGGCGGATGGTGTACGCTATCATCACATTCTGGACCCGGCGACAGGACGGCCTGCCGTCGGAAATGTCCGTGGTGTAAGCGTTTTGTCCAGGGACGGACTGGTCAGTGACGGTCTTTCCACTGCCTGCTTTATTCTGGGGCCGGAGAAAGGAATGGCGTTGGCTGCTGAATATGGCGTGGAGGTTCTTTTTGTGATGGATGACGGAGAAATTATTATGTCGGATGGAATGGAAAAATATGCAACAGTTCAGACAGGGCACTGAACTGTTACGCTGATGCACACATACAATAGAATGCAAAAAAGCATTCTATTGTCAAGAAGCGCAAAGAAAATGCGTTTTGGCGCCTGAAAGTCTCGCAAAATTGCATAGGAATGTGTCCTGTGGACACATTGCAATTATTGACTTCGCGGTAGGGTGTCTGAACAAAAATATTTTCAAAAAAATATTTGAGATAAAGTTTTGATGGAAATATGAACAAGAGTGGTGTAAGATAGAAAAAGAAATCTATGAAAGCATTGTCCGGATCTGGAATACGTGCTGAAAGTCTGAGACTGGAAGGGATGGTCCGGAGTGGCGGAGAGACAGGACTAGGAGGCGAAAGGATGGCGAAAACATTCAATGTGACTGCCGTATGCATACCGGAAGAACATTACATGGTCAGGCTTGACGATCGCCTGCGCGAGATAAAGAATCTGATAGATGCGGGAAAATACTTCTCGATAAACAGGGCACGACAATTTGGAAAGTCCACTGTGCTGCTGGCTTTGGAGCAATATTTGCAGAGGGACTATCGTGTTGTCTTGCTGGATTTTCAGACTTTTGACGAAGTGAAGTTTCAGAACGGCAGTGTATTTGCAGCAGCGTTTGCAAAGTCCTTTTTGCGAGCCCTGCAACGGGACAGGCGGAATGAAGAATTTGGAAAGGCCACTGCCCATTTGGAGAAAAGAATGGAGGAAAATGGATTTGCACTGATGGAGCTGTTTGAAGGACTCAGCGATATCTGTGCTGTCTCGGACCGGCCTGTGGTGCTGATGATTGACGAGGTGGACAGCGCCACGGACAATCAGGTCTTTCTGGATTTCCTTGCGCAGCTACGGGCATATTATATCAGGCGGACTTTGCAGCCAACATTCCGTTCAGTGATTCTGGCCGGAGTGTGTGATGTAAAGAATTTCAGGAGGAAGATTCGGCCTGAGGAGGAACATAAGGTAAACAGCCCGTGGAACATTGCGGCGGATTTTAAAATTGACATGAGCTTTTCCCGGAGAGAGATTGCCGGAATGCTGGAGGAATATGAATCTGATTATGGGACGGGCATGGATGTAGAGGCGTTGGCAGGCTTGATTTATGATTACACTTCCGGATATCCTTTTCTTGTATCCAGATTATGTAAACTGATGGATGAGGAAATCGGGGGAACACAAAGTGTTCCGGCGTGTGAAGCTGATGTAAAAAGTAGGGCCTGGACAGAGGATGGGTTCCATAAGGCTGTGCGGTTGATTCTGTCAGAGAAGAATACATTGTTTGAGTCACTGATTGGAAAGCTGACAGCTTACCCAGCTCTGAATGCCATGCTGCGTTCCTTGCTTTTTACGGGAAGAAGTATTGTTTACAATGGAGATGATCCTGCAATTGATACGGCTTCTATGTATGGATTTATTCGGAACCAGGACGGTATGGCAGTTATTTCGAATCGTCTGTTTGAAACCCGGCTTTATAATTATTATCTATCTCAGGCTGAAATGCAGGGCCTGGATATTTATAAGGCTTCTTTGCAGGATAGAAGTCAGTTCATAGTGGATGGTTATCTGAATATGAAGTTGATCCTTGAAAAATTTGCGGTGCATTTTAATGAATTGTATGGTGACAGGGGTGAGAGCTTTGTGGAAGAGGAGGGGAGAAAGTATTTTCTGCTTTATTTAAAACCGATTATCAATGGTACAGGTAATTATTATATTGAATCCAGAACAAGGCAGCTTCGAAGGACAGATGTAATTGTGGATTATCGCGGGGAGCAATATGTGATAGAGATGAAAGTATGGCATGGAGAGGAATACAACAGACGCGGTGAAGAGCAGCTTATTGGCTATCTGAATGATTATCATAAGGACAAAGGCTATATGATCAGCTTTAATTTCAACAAAAAGAAGCAGATCGGTGTACGTGAAATTCTGGCAGGTGGTAAGGTGTTGGTGGAAGCTGTCGTCTGAGTGCAGTGTGATTATGCAAAATCGGAGATAAATAAATTCAGAGGTTGGGAGGTGACTTGTCACCACCCAACCTCTGTTTGTACCGGACTGTCTGATATACTATCTATTTGCTGACAGCCCCCCTTTACCCTTTTACCTGATGGCTGGCATTTATCCGATGACATTACCGTCCGCATCAAGAATCTGCTGATCCGCAAC
>JAAWLQ010000473.1 GCA_022797995.1 Lachnospiraceae bacterium | reverse complement strand
TGCCCTCCAAAAATAATTTCGTCAAAGCGCTGCTTAAGCTCCATCCGGAGATTACAACAATAGTTCTGAATGTCAATGATAAGGATACCAGTATGATTCTGGGAGAAAGAGAGCGACCGATATATGGCAGGGGTTATATAGAGGACAGACTCTGCGGGAAGACTTTCCGGATTTCCCCCGGCTCCTTTTACCAGGTCAATCCCGTTCAGACGGAAAAGCTCTACACAAAGGCCCTGGAATATGCCGGCCTGACGGGCGGAGAGAGGGTGCTTGACGCTTATTGCGGCACCGGTACCATCGGGATGATTGCCGCCGACCGTGCAGGGGAGGTCATTGGGGTGGAACTGAACCGGGATGCGGTCAGAGATGCCGTCAGCAATGCGAGACAAAATGGAATGAAAAATATTCAGTTTTACCGGAATGATGCGGGGGATTTTCTGCTGGAGATGGCAGGGCAGGGAGAGAGGCTTGACGTACTGCTGATGGACCCGCCCCGGAGCGGCAGCAGCGAGGCCTTTTTAAATGCGGCTGTGAAAACAGGACCCGGGCGGATTGTGTATATTTCCTGCAATCCGGAGACACTTGTGAGGGATCTGCGTTTTCTTACGAAGAAAAATTATCGGGTGGGGAAAGCTGTGGCTGTGGACATGTTTCCATTTACGGATGCCCTGGAGGCCGTAGTACTTTTGGAGAAGGCTTAAAAGATCTGATGAAAAAGAGGTACAGGGAATGAAGAAAAAGAAACTGGTGATACTGTCTGTATTGTTGTGCTTTGTGCTGAGCGGATGCGGGAGCAGAAGCGGAGAAAAGGTCATGTCGCTGAATGCGATAGATATCCCGGAGGAAACTTCCGGAGAGCCCACAGGCTCCGGGCGGCAGGAAGAAGGCGCGGGTCTCCCGTCGGGGAGCACCGCAGGAGAAGCGGCAGACGGCGAGGAGGTCTCCGGCGGGGAATCAGGCTCCGGGCAGGGGTACAATAATCAGCCGGATTCCTCATCCCGGCCGGAAGCCGGAGATACGAAGGGGACGGAAGCCGCAGCGGAACCGAAATCCACTCAGGAGCCGGAAGATACCGGATATGATTTTACCATGTGTTTCGCGGGAGATATCAATCTGGACGAGAACTGGTGTACCACCCAGTTTATGAGCGCTCAGGAGAACGGCATCTATGACTGCATTTCGGAGGAGCTTGTCACCGCCATGCAGGAAGCGGACATTATGTGTCTGAACAATGAATTCACCTACAGCACAGGCGGAGCGCCGCTGCCGAATAAGCTTTACACGTTCCGTGCCAATCCGGAGCGGGTGGAGGTGCTGCATCAGCTGGGTGTGGATGTAGTGACGCTGGCCAACAATCATGTCTATGATTACGGCCCGGAGTCCATGCTGGACACCTTCGACGTGCTGGAGGAGGCTGAGATTCCCTATTTCGGGGCGGGACGGACACTGGCGGATGCCAGAAAGCCCTTATATCTGGAAATACAGGGGAAGACGGTGGCGCTGGTGGGCGCTTCCCGGGCGGAGAAGTACAAGATGACACCTCAGGCCACGGACACGGAACCGGGGATTCTGCGTTGTTATGACCCGGAACTGTTCCTGGAGACTATCCGGGAGGCGAAGGAGAATTCCGATTTCTGCATTGCCTTTGTGCACTGGGGCAAGGAGGACAGCTTTGAGCTGGAGGAGGTAATGCCGGAAACCGGAAGGCAGTACCTGGACGCGGGAGCGGACGCTATTATCGGCGCGCACCCTCACCGCCTGCAGGCCATGGAGTACTATGACGGCAAACCGATCATTTACAGTCTGGGGAATTACTGGTTCAATGAGGAGACGCTGGATACCATGCTTATCCGGCTGCACTTTACGGGGGATGACGCTTCTTCGCAGCTGACGGTTCAGGTGATTCCGGCAGTACAGGCAGGGTATAAGACCACCTATGCTTCGGACGCCGCGGAGCAGAGACGGATTTATGATTTTCTGGAAGGGCTTTCCCCCAATGTAAGTATTTCGGATGAAGGAATTGTCTCGGAGGTCAGATGAGATGGAGCAGATGAGAAAAGTGCTGTTGATTGCAACGGGAGGCACCATTGCGTCGGGATATACCCAGGAAGGGCTTGCGCCGCAGATAGCCGCGGGGGACCTGCTCTCCTATGTGGAGGAATACAGAGATTTCTGCCGGGTGGATGTGCGGGAGCCTTTCAGCCTGGACAGTACGAATATATATGGAAGGCACTGGCTGGAGCTGGCCGGACTGATAGAGGGAAATTATGACGCTTACGACGGATTTGTGATCTGTCACGGCACAGATACCATGGCGTTCACGGCGGCTGCCCTGTCCTATCTGATACAGAACAGCAGGAAGCCGATTGTGGTCACCGGGGCCCAGAAGCCCATAGATCTGCCTGTGACGGATGCCAGAACCAATCTGCTTGACAGCCTGCGGTTTGCATCCGACGCCAGGGCGCACGGAGTGAACATTGTCTTCGGCGGCAATGTGATCGCCGGAACCAGGGCGAAAAAGGAGCGCTCCAAAAGCTATAACGCCTTTTCCAGCATCAATTATCCCAATATAGCCGTGATCAGAGACGGGAGAGTCATATTTTATATTGAGGATGGAGACCGGACGGCGGACCCGGTGACCTTTTATCATGGGCTGAACGAGAGACTTCTGCTTCTGAAGCTGGTGCCCGGAATGGACGGGACGGTGCTGAACCGTCTGTTTCCCTGCTATGACGGGGTGATCATAGAGGCGTTCGGGGTGGGCGGCTTTCCGGATTACGGAGAGATTTCCTTTTATTCGGAAATCCGCCGCTGGATGGATGCCGGCAAATTTGTGATGATGGCCACACAGGTGACCCATGAGGGAAGCGATATGGAGGTCTATCGGGTGGGAAAGGTGATCAAGGAAGAGTTCGGCCTGATGGAAGCCTATGACATGACACTGGAGGCCACGGTGACGAAGGCCATGTGGGCACTGGGACAGACAAAGGAACCGGAAGCATTTCGCAGGTTATTTTACAGAACAGTCAATCACGATATTCTGTTGGGGGAGGATTAACGTAACAATTCAGTGCCCTGTCTGAACTGTGACGATTAACGTAACAGCTCAGCCCTACGGCACCGCGAAGTCAAAATCGCGTTTGTATGCGATTTTGCGAGATTCGCAGGCGCCAAAATGAGTTGAAAACTCATTTTGTGTGCATCA
>JAAWLQ010000472.1 GCA_022797995.1 Lachnospiraceae bacterium | reverse complement strand
CTTCTTCTCATATTTTTCCAAGAGATGATTCCTTGATACCGCCTTGTTGAAAGCATCCAGTATTTTATTCCAGTCGCTTTTCTTTACTTTGACATATTCCTCGCTACCGAAAAGATTTGTCACTGGAACAGCAACACTTTTCATACGTTTTGTTTCTGCCGCCACTTCCTTTGAAATCATTTTAAATGTTTCCGCCCTTAAATCATGTTTCGCAAGTACTTCCTTCGCCGCTTTCTCTTTTGCCTCCGCTTCCTCAATCTGCTCTGTAAGTTTCTGTGCCTGTAAAACCAGCTCATTATTTTGCGCCTCCATTTCCTGCACCTGTCCGCAAAGTTCCGATGTTTTCTGCGCAAAATCATCATTCTGCTGTTCAAGAGCCTCATTCCGCTTATCCAGCACCACTGCCTGCTGTTCCAACTGCTCCACCTCACGCATTGCCGCCTTATATTCTGGCAGCGACAGGTTATCCCTCTGTATACCGAGGACTTCTATTTCAATCCCCTGCTCCCTGCACAGTTCTGTCAGATACTCCCTCTCCCGTTCCTGCCACGCAACCGTTTCATTCTGCTTTCTGCTGACAGCCTTTGCAAATCCCATCTGCTGGAATGCTTTTGTCAGGCTGTTGCGTGTTTTCATGCCTTTTTTATATCCATGAGCCACAGGGATATAATCTATATGCAGGTGCGGCGTTGCCTCGTCCAAATGCATCACACAGTTAAATAAATATAGATTCGGATTACGTTCCTGAAACGTCCTTGCATATTGCTCCAAGACCGCTATCGCCGCTTTTGCATCCTCCGTCAACACACCGTTTTCGTCTGCAACTGGAGTATCCGTCTTTTTTCCTATCTGTACGATATTTTCATAAAATGTCTTTTCCTTGTTGCCGGAATTTTCTATCTCTTTCAGATAATCGTCTTTCTGCCTATCCTTACGCTTCTGCGCCGCATTATAATCCCTGAGTGCCTGTCCAAAGCATTTCTCATATGCATCCTTTAACGGTTCCTGTATGTAAGTCCGGTTCCAAGCTGTTCTTTCCGGCACCACATTATTGCAGATAAAATCCCTGTTGTTATGTGTAAGATGCCCTTTCCCTTTTGGAAAAGAAATTGTTTTTGCCGCCAATGCACCACTCTCTTTCTCATATTTTTATGTATAAAGACTAACTACGGTTTGTTACTTTTGTCAAAAGTAAGCCTTATTACTTCTGACGCATACGCATCAGAAGTAAGGCGCTCTCCGAGGGTAGTATTTGCCGCTGGCAAATACCGTCTGCCTGACGGCATCCGTGGTCTGCCGGAAAAACCATCCGACAGACTGCTCATTCCGGCAGAATACAGCCGTCATTCGTTTTGGGCAACAGTACCGAATTTAAGCTTTTCGGTACCGTTCAATAGGCTTCCTTTTCAGAATTTAGTACCGAATATAAAATTTCGGAACCGCCTATTCGCCCATTGCAAATGCAAACGCCATCATATCCTCAGATAATTTCGGCTCCTGCATCTGCTCCATTCCGTCCGCACCAGTCTTTTCCATAAGCTTTTCTGCATTGGAATGAACTACTGAGATATACTCACTGAAACTATCTCTGATCTGCTCCTCTAAAACCTTCTGAATCTCTTGTAGCATTTCATGAAATTTTTGTTCCAACGCTCTATCCAGCATCTTCCCGAAAATATATGTATCCTGCCCCGATAGAATAACGGAATCACACACCACACTATCAGTTTCAAACTGTACATGCCCGTCAAGAACCGCTACAAACGCATCAGAAAGTATCTTTCCATAAGAACCATCTTTTCTTGTCATTCCCTGCAAATATTCCCATGTCCTGCGCTGGTTTTCATCTTCCATGCAGAATTTTATATTACTGCATTTATAGGTCTTTCTCATTCTATAACCCCATTTCTATACCGCCTGTCTGCGCTGTTTCTGCATTGCAAGATATTCATACCCTTTTGCATTGGCGCAGATATCCTCAATAAATGTTACATTCCCCTTCGATGCAATATCACTGTAATGCCTGAGCAGGCAGCCGCCCCCGCCAATCACATAAAGATGCACCAGATTTTCCTTATATCCATAATCAATTAACCTCTTTAAAATATCTCCTGCATATCGCTCCGCAATCCGACCAACTATTTTTGCAACGTCATCCGTCCTGCCCTGTAACCCATTTATCAGCATCGGTTCAATCATAACCTCCGGTATACTTTCCCCTGCTGATTTTGACAGTTCTTTTTGTATTTCCTTCATACAGATCGAAACACCGAATTTATCCGTCACAAGACTTTTCTCTAATGGTCTGCCGTCAATAATCTGCATCACGTTCATCGTGCCATTTCCGATATCCGCTATCATATTAAAACCTTTCATCAAACCAGCATTGCACACCGCCGCAAATCCCTGCGGAAATACTTCCACTCCGCACAAATGCACCCTGTAATTTTCTTTGCGAAATGAAAAGAACAACTCCTGCTCCTGCATCAAATATTTCTTAAAATCCGTTGCCTGACTTTTCGCCCAAGCAAGCGGAAGCCCGACAGCCAGCACTACTTTCGCCTCATGCAGCCCTCGGAATTTAAGTTCCTCCGCCAGTCCTGCCAGCGTAAGGATAAAGAAGTCCTGTGAATCCGTCTTGTTGCCCTGATAAATCAAATGATTCTCCCCGATCACATAATACTTATCCTTATATTTGACATAATTCGTGCTGACTATCGGTTCTTCCTCAAAACATTCCACGCCTGTCCTGAATACCCTGTGTGCTGATTTTATGTTGCCGTAGCCATGATCCAGCCCGATAATGATTTTTGTGTTGTTAAATTTCTGCATCATAAATGCCCTCCATATTATTGTTAATCTTGTTATTGCGTTTTCAGTTTTTTCTGTTTACACCGTTTACAAATGGCTGAAAGCCTTGATTTTCTTATATTCCGCTGTAAACTCACCGTTTACAAAAATGTAAACGCGCCCTGTAAACCGGATAAAAAAGAGTTTAAAATATACTGCCGCTCTTTCTGATGTCTGGGTAACTTCGTTATTCTCGTTTTGTTCTGCCAACCAATTTGTTGGCATACAGCAAATCGAAAATATGAAAATACCCAAAGTACAAAAAGAACCCATTCTGTCATTTATTCCTTAAAAGGTGTCTTCGCATTCTCCGGCAACGGTGAAAATCCCTGCATATTGGTTCTTCGTTTCCAGCCACGCTGCAATCCATACT
>JAAWLQ010000007.1 GCA_022797995.1 Lachnospiraceae bacterium | reverse complement strand
AAGGAAGAAGATTCCTTATATTTTTGGTATTTTCAAAAAAATGTGTATAGTGATGCAGGCAGAATCGGGGTTCTGCCAACAAAACTGCGGAAACTCAAGAATTTCCCCCGCCTTGATTTTAAACCAGAATTATGCTAGAATTTCTTATGCTTCTTTAAATACAGACGATATTTAAAGTATATGAGTATAGCCAGAGCAGGAGTGGAGTGAGATTATGAGAAAGAGTCAGAAAAAACAAGCAGAGGATTTCCTAAAACTTCTGGGACAGGCGCATGATGAGATAAAGAGATGGATAGAAAACGGGAACATTTTGGAGGCCATGGATATGCTGGGCCAGTGCCAGGAAGGCGCTGTGGGTCTGGGAAATCTCATCGAGAAGACGGAAGGAGAGGGAACCCATACAGTTACCCTTCTGGAGGAATACTGTGAACTGACCTACGAGATCTACCAGCAGCTGGCGGAGGGCCGGGAGTTAAACGGAAACGGGACCTGCAAGAGACTGCGCAAGTCCCTGATTCAGATAGAAAACAGCGTAAGGAATGAGATTCCCCTGCGTTTCGAGATCGCCTTTCTCCCCTACAAGGCGTCCATGTGGGATTCCATGGAAAGCGTGTGGCAGGCAGCCGACGCAGATCCGGATTGTGACGCTTATGTAGTACCGATTCCCTATTATGACAGAAATCCGGACGGGTCACTTGGAACCTTTCACTATGAAGGAAAAGAGTTTCCCTCAGAAGTGCCCGTGACTTCTTATGGGGCCTATTCCCTGAAGGGCAGACAGCCAGATGTGATCTACATACATAATCCTTATGATTATGCTAATTACGTGACTAGTGTTTCGCCGGAATATTATTCCAGCGAGCTGAAAAAGTATACGGATTGTTTAGTATATATTCCTTATTATTCTACATCCGGAGGAATGAGCGAAGGCCAGGCCGCATGTCCGGCTTATTATTATGCGGACTATATTATGATACAGGCGGAAAAGTACAAGAAGTTTTTTGATCCCTCTGTGCCGCGGGAAAAGCTGATTCCTATGGGATCGCCCAAATTTGACCGAACCTTAAAAATGTGCGGGAATCCGCCGGAACCGCCAATCGGGTGGAAGAAAAAGATGGAGGGGCGGAAGGTTTATTTCTATAATACCAGCCTCAACGGCATGCTGGGCAATACGGAGCGGTTTCTGAAGAAAATGCGCTATGTCTTTCGCTGCTTTGAGGGCAGGGAGGACGCGTGCCTGCTGTGGCGGCCTCATCCCTTGCTGGAGTCTACTTTTGAATCCATGCGGAGAGATTATAAGCCTCAATACGATGCCTTGCGGGAGGAGTTTATCCAAAAGGATCTGGGGATTTATGATGATACGCCGGATATCAGCAGTACCATTGCATTGTGTGATGCGTATATCGGGGATGCGGGAACCTCGGTGACATCTTTGTTTGGGATGGCGGGGAAGCCGGTGTTTATCCTGGATAATAATATCTGTACTGTTCCGGAGGAAGAGGATTGGAGAGGGGCGGTTGTGCGCAGCTTTCCGGTGATAAGCGGTGTGAGAGATGGAATTTCCTGTATGGAGGAGGATTCCTGGATCATGGCCCAGGGAAATAAGCTGTATCGGGCGCGTAAGGGAGAGGGTAGCTTCCGGTATTTCTGTGATTTGTCGTCCTATGCTTCCGGAGGTTATTATGGAGGCCCGCTTCTCATCAATGGGAAGACCTATATGTTTCCTGTCAATGCCCAGGATATCCTGGTAATTGGTGAAAAGGGCATAGAGAAGCGGATTCAGCTGGATCACCTGGTGGAACGGGCCGGAGCCTTTTATACGGCTGCCGTGGTAGGAAACTATCTGTTTTTGACTCCCAATCAATACCCGGCCATTGTCCGGTATGATACCAGGAAGGATGAGGTTCGCTATTTTGATATAGACAAAAGCCCATTTGTGGGAATGGTCAATGGAGAACGGCGATGCGGGGGCGTAGGTGTAAAGGAAATGGATCTGTATTTGGCCTCGCCTACGGATGGGCATGTGTTGGAGATAAACGGGGAGACAGGGGAGTGGAAGCAGAGAACCATTGCCACAGAAAGTCCTGGCGGATGTATGGCAATGATTTTATCTCCTATGGATGGAGATTTCTGGCTGCTGCCCTTTGAGGGAAGTGTGGTGACCAGATGGAATCCTGAGACAGGAGAAACAAGAGATTACCAGGCCTTCCCCAAAGGATTTGTGTGCAGGCACATAACCTACGGATACGAATGTGAGAGTCGGCCCTTTAGCGGCGCTGTATTCTACAAAAACCAGGTATATCTTTCTCCCTGTTGGGGAAATCAGCATGTATGTCTGAATCAGGATACCGGGGAAGTGAGGGAGTGGAAGGCCCCCATAGAACAGCCAGAGCAGCCTGTAAACGGATACTTTGCTTCCTGGGCCAGAGGATATCTGGCATATTTCCTGGAAGGAGATAAGGTGCAGGAGTATCGTCTGCTTTCTCTGTATGATGGAAGGATTTACCGAGTAGATTTTGAGAAAGAAATGTGCGAAGAGATTCCTCTTATATTTGACAAGGCAGAACTGAAAGAGCATGAGCCTGGATTTCGGGAGCAGTCCCAGTGGCTTCAGTATGCCTGCTCGGAAAGCTGCTTCAATACTCTGACAGATTTTCTGGATGGAACCCTATGCGGAAACAGCTTTGACAGAGAGCAGCAGCTATTGGCTTATGGACAGCTATCGGCTAACAGCGACGGAACCAGCGGAGAGAAAATTCACGCATTTGTGCGAAGTAAAATCTGAAACAGAAAGGGAAAGTCCAGTATGATAAAAGTAATTACATACGGCACCTATGATCTTTTTCATGAGGGGCATTATCGTCTGCTGGAGAGGGCAAAGGCACTGGGAGACTATCTGATCGTAGGCGTAACCTCAGAGGCCTACGACGAGGCCAGGGGAAAATTTAATGTCATAGACAGCGTAGCTACACGAATCGAAAATGTGAGGAAGACGGGCTTTGCGGACGAAATTATCGTGGAGGAAAGCCCAGGCCAGAAGTTCAGCGATATCAAAAAATATGACATTGATATTTTTACCGTAGGCTCAGACTGGACAGGAGAATTTGACTATCTGAGGGATTACTGTCAGGTCGTTTATTTGGATCGGACCAAGAATGTTTCCAGCACCATGCTGCGGGAAACCAACAGGCCTATTCAGAGGATCGGCATTATCGGTTCCGGAAGAATTGCAGACCGGTTTATTCCGGAGGCAAAGCTTGTCAGCGGAGTCAGCGCCCAGGGAGTCTATAATCCCCATGGGGAAAGTGCCAGACGGTTTGCCAAGCGGTGGGAGATTGAGGCCTATACAAATCTGGAAGACTTTTTCTCCGCCATTGACGTGGTTTACATTGCGTCTCCACACGAGACCCATTACCAATATATGAAAGAGTCTTTGGAGCATGGAAAGCATGTACTTTGTGAGAAGCCCATGGTACTGCGAAAGGACCAGGCAGAGGAACTGTTTGACTATGCCAAAGAGCGGGGGCTGATTCTCTTTGAGGAGATAAAGACCGCCTATTGTCCTGGTTTCAATAAGCTTCTGGGAATTGCCTGCAGCGGAAGCATTGGAAGTATCCGCAATGTGGAGGCCTGCTTTACCAAGCTGGAAAGGCCGGATACCAGAGAGCTGACAAATCAAACCTATGGAGGTAGCTTTACGGAGCTGGGAAGCTATGTGCTTCTTCCGATTCTAAAGCTCTTCGGCACGGAATTTCAGGAGCTTCGTTTCGACAGTGTCCGGGGAGAGAATGGGTTGGATCTTTTTACCAAGACTTCTCTGGTGTATCCCACCGGAGTGGCAACTGCCACCTGTGGTCTGGGAGTAAAGTCTGACGGCAGGCTTTTGATTGCCGGTACAAAAGGGTATATTGTGGCAGAGGCTCCCTGGTGGAAGACCACCTATTTTGAAGTTCACTATGAAGAGGCGAACCGGGTGGACCGGTATTCGGAGATCTTTCTGGGGGACGGTTTGCGGTATGAGATCAGCAATTTCCTTTATATGATCAATAAGAGCAATAAGGATAATTTCAAGCTGACCCGTGGAGAGTCCATAGCATTGGCAGATATTATGGAGCAGTTTATGATGAGAGAACAGCGGATGTCATGAGGAATAGATGACAGATCGGCTGGGAAGATTGGTTTCTGGGGAGATAGAAGACGGAACAAAGCGTGCACCTTGACAATTTCATACTTTATATCAGATTTAGAACCCCTTCCTTTACATATCGAAAGAATGATGATAAGATAAATATAGATCAGAAGACTTTGGATTTTGGAGGAAGCGCATGAGGCGGTATTTTAACACAGAGGGACGCTGCATACCGGAAGAGCATTATATGGTAAGGCTCGATGACAGACTTGCGAAAATAAAGGAGCAGTATGTAGACCGCAGAAAATATTTTCTGATCAATCGGGGACGGCAGTATGGTAAGACCACTACATTGATGGAGATGGCAAAATATTTACAGGCGGATTATGGAGTTATTTTTATAGATTTTCAGCTCCTGGGCGAGGAAGATTTTGCAGATGAAGAGCGTTTTGTAATTGCTTTTCTTGAATACCTGGAGGAATTGCTGGCAGAGAACAAAGCGTTGAGAGAATGTATGGACGAAGAAGCCTTTTGCAATCTCATATCTCTAAAGGATCATAGCAGGATTTCTCTGAGCAGATTGTTTCGCGGATTGAGCCGGGTGTGCAGAGAATCTGGAAAACCCATAGTACTGATGATTGATGAGGTAGATAACGCGTCTAACTATCGGGTGTTTTTGGATTTTTTGGCCATGCTCCGGGGTTATTATTTAGACAGGGGCAGCCGTGCTACATTTCATTCTGTGATTCTTGCAGGAGTGTATGATATTAAGAACTTGAAATTAAAGCTGCGTCCGGAGGAAGAGCATCAGTATAACAGCCCCTGGAATATTGCCGCAGACTTTAATTTTGAGATGAGCTTTACTCCAGTGCAGATTACTGCTATGCTGGAGGACTATGAGGTAGATTGTCATACAGGGATGGACGTTCCATCCGTCGCAGAGGAAATCTATCAGTATACATCAGGATACCCATATCTGACTTCACTGATCTGCAAGATACTGGATGAAAAGTTGCCTGAAGACAGGGACTTTTCTGAGAGAAACTGTGTTTGGTCCAGGGAAGGGATTGTAGAAGCTGTAAAGCTCATATTGAAATCCAGTACACCGTTGTTTGAGAGCATGGTGAAACAGCTGGATACCTTTAGAGATTTGCGGGAAATGGTACGGGGAATCATATATCAGGGGAAACAGGTGATTTTTAATCCGGATATAAGATCTATTAGTTTAGGAAGAATGTTTGGTTTTTTGAAGGAAGAGTCAGGGAAGGTTTTGGTCAGTAATCGGATCTTTGAGATGCGGATGCTAAATATGTTTATCATGGAAGATTCTGTGAAAAGTGAACTGTTCTCTTATGGAGAGGAAGGTAAAAACCAATTCATTACAAACTGCAGACTGAACATGAAGCTGATACTCGAAAAATTTGTAATCCATTTTACAGATATCTATGGAGAACATGGAGAGAAATTTGTGGAAGAATATGGCCGTAGGTATTTTCTCCTGTATCTCAAACCAATTATAAATGGTGTGGGTAATTACTACATCGAAGCTCAGACAAGAGATGCCAGACGAACAGATGTGATTGTAGATTATCTGGGTGAGCAATATATTGTGGAATTAAAAATCTGGCATGGGAATGAATACCAGGAACGAGGTCAGAAACAGTTGACAGAATATTTGGATTATTACCATAAGGATCAAGGGTATTTGCTGAGCTTCAATTTTAATAAAAATAAGGAGCAGGGCGTGAGAAAATTGCAGATTGATGGTAAAACCATTATTGAGGCAGTGGTTTAAACAGAATAAAAATAATTGGAAAAATCTGATGTAAAGTATGAAATTGTCATAGTTTACATCAGATTTTTTATTGCGATTATGGAAGGTACATAGATGGGAGAAGATCTACTGTGAAAGAAAGTAAATTGAGCCAAAATCGTGGAATAGACACAAAAAACAGGTTGAGGTTCACATAGTGAACCAATTTAAGAGTATTCCCACCTAAGTAGAGAGGCGCACCTGCACATCAATAAACAAACGGGTGGGTGCATTTAATACTGATGCCGGGATGCCTTAATAATTAAGTCTATTGTAACACGAAAATTTGAAGGTGTGAATCACTTTCATTACTATTTGTACCGCCAACTGAAAGGCGGCGGAATGGAGATTTATATGAAAATATGGGCGCACAGAGGATGCAGTCAGCGATATCCGGAAAATACACAGCTTGCTTTTGAGAAGGCTCTGGAACTAAAAGGCATGGAGGGGATAGAACTGGATATACAGCTGACCCGGGATGGGGAATTGGTGGTTATCCATGACGAGCGGGTAGACCGAACCACAGAAGGGATTGGATTCGTCAGAGATTATACGTTAACAGAGCTGAAAAGGCTACATATCTATGCAGATGAGAATCCCAGCCAGTGTATACTCACCATGGAGGAAGTGTTTGATCTGGCGGAGCAGCAGTTAAAAACAGGTTTGAAGCTGAATATTGAGCTGAAGACAAGTGTGTATCCTTATCCTGGTATTGAGGAAAAGATTGTGGAGTTGGTTCATAAAAAGGGAAGAGCAGAAAATGTGGTGTATTCTTCTTTTTATACGCTGTCATTGGAGCGGGTTCGAAGATTGGATCCAAAAGCCGAAATCGGAGTGCTAGACGGAAAAGTTTCCGACTGCATGTTTAAACTGAAGGGTTGCCAGGCAGATGCGCTGCATCCCTTTTGGAGAGGAATGGATTTGCCAAGGGAACGGGTGGAAGGATTTCCGGTGCGAGCCTGGATGGCGGGGCATTTATATCCGGAAAAGCCTACGGGGACAAGGCTTGACTTGGAGGCTTTGGAGGAGCAGGGAATAACAGATATTATTCTGAATGAGCCGGAGAGGTATTTGTAAGAGAGTAGTGCTATATGCTGTAAAAATTGGGGATATATGTATGAGAGTTTTGGCGAAAGTTATAAATAACTTTGAGAAAGGCAGACAATTTCTGTAAATGGGACACTTAAATGAAGACAACACAAAATCGAAGAATTTTGGGAGAGCATGATTTAATAGAACTTCATAAGATAGAACTTGAGCTTTTAATAGAAATGGACCGAATTTGCCGTAAACATAACATTTTATATAGTATTGATGGAGGAACTCTCCTTGGAGCAATTAGACATAAAGGCTTTATACCCTGGGATGATGATGCAGATGTAATTATGAATCGTGAAGCATATCAAAAGTTTATTTCTGTAGTGGATAAAGAGCTGGATTCCAGTAAGTTTTATTTTCAGGATATGAATAGAACAAAGGGATACCGATGGGGATATGGAAAATTACGTCGGCAAAATACTGAGTTCATCAGGCTAAATCAGGAACATATGCCATACAAACAAGGGATTTTTTTAGATGTATTTGTATGCGATAATGTTCCGGATAATTATTTATTGCGTTGCGTTTGTAACTTTCATTCTTTTATATATAGAAAAATACTCTATTCAGAGATTGGAAAGAATGTGGCAAAAGGATTCAGCAAAATTATTTACCAGATATTAAATCAAATATCTGAACAAAGATTGAAGAAGAGCTATAATGCCTATGTGAAATACAGAAACAGAAAGCATACCAATACAGTCAAATGTTTAACTTTTCCGGCATGTAATAAAACTTATGGGTATAAAAGAAATTGGTATGAAGAAACAATAGATATAGAATTTGAGAATGTAATATTGAAAGGTTGTAAAGATTATGATGAATACTTAACATTTTTATATGGTGATTATATGAAGCTACCGCCAATAGAAAAGAGAAAAGTACATCCAGTGTCAAAACTAACACTTTTATCATAAATAATCCCTATTTGGAGAGAATAAAAATGAACAAGATCATGTTTGATATTATGTATTTAATGAAGGAGAATACACAATGGAATATTAAAGAGATAGCAAAAAAGCTATTTAAACCTTATTCCATAATAGAAGAAGAGTATGTAGCTTTATGTAATGAAGGCTATGTTGACGGACAAAAACTCACCTCAAAAGGTGAGATATATCTGGAGGAACACCGTATCAAAAATGCAGTAATTTTAGCAGCGGGTGTTTCCTCTCGTTTTGTCCCGATCTGTTTTGAAAAGCCGAAAGGTCTTTTACAGGTAAGAGGAGAAGTTTTAATTGAGCGACAGATTCGACAGCTGCAGGAGAAAGGAATTGATAAAATTTATGTGGTTGTAGGATTTATGAAAGAAAAGTTTTATTATCTAAAAGAAAAATATGGTGTTGAAATAATTGAAACAACAGAATTTAAGGTTAGAAATAATCATTCCAGCGTATGGGCTGCAAAGGATATTTTAGATAAAACGATTATATCTTCCTCAGACTTGTATTTTAATGAAAATATATTTCAAAATTATGCTTATGACGCATACTACTGTACTGTTTATAAAGAAGGCTGGACAGAAGAGCGAGGAATAAAAACAGATTCGTATGATAGAATTACTAATACTTTCTACAATGCAGAGGATGTGTGGGTTACTCTTGGATATGCTTTTTTTAATAGACGTTTTTCTGAAAACTTTATTAATATATTAGCAAAGGAATATAACAAACCAGAGACAGTTTCAAAATTTTGGGCAGATATTCAAGACGAACATTTAGATAAATTATATATGTATGCGAAACGCTGTGATAGTAATATTATTTATGAGTTCGATTCACTGGAAGAACTACGTGAGTTCGATGAGAGTTATTTGACGGAATCGGGTTCGTTTTTGATGACAAAAATAGCGGAAAAACTCCAGACAAAGGAGAGATGTTTGCACAAATTTACACCTATTACAAAGGGAGATTTGAAAAAAGGATTTACATTTACTTTTGAGCAAAAAAAATATATTTGTAAAATTAATAAAAATCTTGAAATTCAGGAAATTCGACGATTTGATGATAGGATTCAGGAGTTGGTCAATATTACGGAGAGTTTTTCTGCCTATTATAATAAAACACTTCCATTATGCGCTGCAGAAAATGTGATTTCTGAATTTGCAAATATGCCTCTTTCCATGGGATTTCAAGAACGATATATTGTGGGCAATACGTATTCCTACATAGAGGACAATAATTTTATTGGAAGTAATTATTTATTGCCATTCTACGAAATGATTTCAGAAGAATGTAAAAAGCTGTTTGGTGCGAAATATACAGATGCAAGAACTCTAACAGGAATGAATTGTTTGATGATAGTGCTTATGTCTCTTTCAAAAATAGGAGATAAAGTTCTGATACTAGGAAGTGAAAGTGGCGGACATGCATCTGTGAAGCCTATATGTGAGCGATTAGGGTTACAGGTTGAAGAAGTTCCGTATTCCTATGATGTTTATGACTTAAAATATGATGAACTAAATAACAAATTAGCTCAGGAAAATATCGATTTTGTATTGTTGGCGCCGTCAGACATTATCAAGCCATTAGAAATAGAGAGGATCCGTCTTGGCAAGACAATATTATTATACGATGTGAGTCAGATTTTAGGTCTAATTGGCGCAGGACTGCTTCATAATCCACTATCTGATATAGAAAATCTTGTAATGTTTGGAGGAACACATAAAACGTTTCCAGGACCTGCATGTGGCTTGATTATGACAAATCATGAGGATTTACATAAGAAGCTGGAAACAACAATAAATCCTATTTATATTCGGCATACGCAGATGCACCAGAAAGTAAGTCTACTTTTCGCATTGGTAGAGTTTGAAAACTTTGGTAATGCATATCAGGAACATATTGTGGAGCTGTCTAATTTTTTGGGAAAACAGCTATGTGCGAGAGGATTTAAGATTGCTGAATTTGACGGAAAGTATTCTGCGACTCATGAGGTTTTTATAAAAACAGATGCAGAAACTATGAATCGTATTTTTGATAGAAGCATTCAATATGGGATTACATTAAATAAAAAGAAAAAGAAATTGTTTGACGGATATGGTATTCGTTTGGGAACTCAGGAAATTGCGCGGTATAATTGGCCTAAAGAGTCAATGGAGGATGTAGCTGAGATTATTTACGAAATATCTAAAGTAGAGAGTAATGAAGATAAGATAAGAAGTATGTTAGGTAGATTACCCAAAAAAGAAATTCAATTTTCTTTTGATGATGTTACGAAGGCATATTTTAAAAAATTCGTATAGATAGGATTGAGGAGGCAGAGAGGAGCTATATGAAAGCAAAAGAAATAGTCAATATATATCAAAAAATGCAGATAAATGGTGTTATTTTATATGGTGGAGGTAAAGAAGGAAAATTAGCGGTAGAAGTTCTGGAGGAAGAGGAAATAGAAGTAAAGGCGGTTGCAGATCAGGAGGTCGGTAAGCTATGTGGATGCCATTGCTGTGTTTCTTTGGAAGATTTGTGTAAATTTAATAAAGAAGTAGTTTGCATAATAACTCCTTATGTTCCGTTAAATGAGATTAGGGATGTTTTATCACAATATTATGAAATGGTAATAGATAATTCGATTATTCATTGGATAAAATATTTTATTCCAGAAAATGAGAATAGAGAATTTAGCTATTATTGTAGTTTTCCATTTAATCATTATGAATCTCCCTATATATCAGAAAGTGAATTGAAGAACTATGGAGAGTACAATAAGAATGATAAGTTATTAGAAATTGACTTGAATGTGAAAAAGCAAAAGGAATTGATCTCCTTTATATTACAATATGGCCAGGAGTTTACCCAAAAGCTATCAGAAGGAGGATTTCGTTATAAGATAAGAAATACGTATTATAACCAGATGGATGCATTTGTTCTCCATAGTATAATACGACGGTTTGTACCTAAAAAGATTATCGAAATTGGAAGCGGTTTTTCTACCTGTGTGATGTTAGATACAAATGAAAAATGGTTAGATAATATTACAGAAATAACGTGTATAGAGCCAGATCCAACGAGACTGCTTTCTAATATAAAATATGAAGAGGATAATTTTATTCTAAAAACGCAATTTGTGCAGGATGTATCATTAAAGGAATTTGAATCTTTAGAAGAAAATGATATGTTATTTATTGATTCTTCACATGTGGCAAAAGCTTGTGGAGATGTTTTGTATGAATATTTTCAGATACTTCCAAGATTGAAAAAAGGAGTGTTGATACATATTCACGATATATTTTTTCCATTTACGTATTCTCTGGATTGGCTGAAGAAAGGAAGGGGATATACAGAAGCTTTTTTGTTGAGAGCATTATTAATGGATAATGACAATTATGAAATTGTATTTTTTAATCATATGATGGATGAAGAGATAAGAAAGAGTCTTACAGAGTTTAATTTGTCGATGCCAGAGGGAACAAGTATATACTTGCGAAAAAGATAAAGAGGTTGTGTAAATGGAAGAATTGATCAGTGTTATTGTGCCGATTTATCGTGTTGAAAGATATATAAAACAATGTATTGAAAGTATTCTTAAGCAGACTTATAAGAATCTTGAAATTATTCTAGTTGATGATGGATCTGATGATACTTGTCCGTTGATATGTGATGAATATGCAAAAAAGGACAGTAGAATTATAGTTATTCATCAGAAAAATGCTGGAGCAGATGCCGCTCGTAAAACAGGGATGATGGCTGCGTCAGGGAAATACATTGGATATGTTGATGGGGATGACTGGATTGAACCAGAGATGTATGAAAAATTGATTGAATTTGCAGAACGATTTGGAGTTGAAATTGTAGAATCTGGAGTTATAGATACCTGGAATCATACAGAAAAAAGAAGAAGACCTTTTTTTGAAGAAGGAAAATATTGCGGTAAAAAGTTTTCAGAAATGATAGGAGGTAGAAGTTTATATTCTGGTATCTTTTTTCGTCATGGAATTTCACCGTATTTAATGACAAAATTATTTTTGAAAAGCAGAATAATAAAGTATCAAATGATGCCAGACCTAAGTAATAATCTGGTTGATGATGTAATGTGCACGTTTCCTTGTATTATGGAGTCACGTTCTATTTATATAACACAAGAATGCTTTTACCACTATAGAGTGAGAGGAGAATCTACAAAGAGGCAAATACGAAAAGATATTGTGCCTACTATCAGAAGCTGCTATTCTGATTGGATAAATAGATTTGAAAATGTCAAAGAAACAGACAAAATAGAAGTACAGATACAATTTTTTGTATTGTATTTATTAATTGCAAAAGCCGCTTATATTTTTGATGAACAGGATTCACAATATTATTTGACACCTTTTGGCAGAATTAGAAAACAGAGTAGACTTGTATTGTATGGTGCAAGTACAGTTGGTATTCATTTGGCACAGTACATTAGAAGTGTAAATGAAAGTAATTTGGTTTGTTGGGTTGACCAGAATTATAATCAGCTAGATAAGGCGTTTAATGTTCAGGCTCCTGAGAAAATTGTGGAATTAGATTATGATTATATTATTATTGCTATATTAAATGCGTCTGCGGTGGAAAGCGCTAAAAAGAGTATAAGAGAACTTGACGTTCCAGAAAATAAAGTTTTATGGATCAAACAAGAATATATAAATGAGCCAATGCGATTGCTGGTGAAAGCAACGATAGAAGATTGCATATAGGAAAAGTTTCTAGCTGGGAGAATAAAATGCCACTATTTAGTATTGTTATGCCTGTATATAATAATGAAAAGTATTTTCCAATCGCTGTACAAAGCATATTGCAGCAAGATTATGAGGATTTCGAATTAATCATTGTAGATGATGGATCTACGGATAAAACCCCAAAAATAGCAGATGAACTAGCAGCTCAGGATAAAAGAATTCATGTCATTCATCAAAAGAATCAATGGATTTATGCTAGTTTTAATAATGGGATAAAAGAAGCCCGCGGATCTTATATTTATATAGTAAATTCTGATGATAGGTTAATGCCAGGAGCATTGTCTTTAATGGCCCAAAAAGTAAGAGAATATCATCCAGATATTATTTGGACTAAAGTAGTAGAGCATTTTTGTGACTCAGAGCAAAGAATTATAGAATATGATAAACGTGGAAGAAATGGAAGGGTAACACAAGAGCTATATTATGGAAATACAGAAGAAGTAAGAAAAGGATGGACCTTTTTTATAACAAGCTTTCTGGCATATGATCAGGCTAATTTGTATCGCCGAGAAATCATGCAGAGTCAGTTGTTTCGAAATGATGTATATGGAGCAGATGTTTTATATAATATCAGTATAGCAGATCAGATTAAATCAGCATTAGTTTTACCGGATCCAATTTACACCTATTATGTGTATGAGAATCCAGATATGAATGCATCTTTTGGAAAATATTATCCCTATGTTCATGATATGTATAATGAGATATTTGAACAATATCAAGATTTGTTTTTAAAATGGAACTTACCAAGAAAGCATTATATAGAGGTATTATGTAAAAGAAGAATTGTAGGACTGACTACGGAAGTAAGGGGACTGTTGGCAGAAAATTGCCCTATGACTTTGGAGGAAAAACTTGAATTTATATTCTATGATTGCATTGATGATACGGTAAAGCAATGTGTGGAGGAAATAAATGGGGCAGAAGAGGCAGAAAGTCGTATTCTTTCAGGGGTACGAGATCTACTAGTGAAAGAAACAATCAGTAAAGAGAATAAAATGTATTTTGTGTACGAATTACTTGATTCACTTTTACGATATGAAAAGGATGAGGATGATATTGAAAAAATTGAGAAGGCAATTCACCATCCATTGAATCCCATGCAAATAGGAAACACTTTTTATAAAAAATTAATACAGGGAAGAGCATAAATCGGTTTATAAGGAGTTGTATAAAAAGATGTTTAAGGGAAAGACATTGCTAATTACAGGCGGGACAGGATCTTTTGGAAATGCAGTATTAAAAAGATTTTTGCAGACAGATATTAAAGAAATCAGAATTTTTTCCAGAGATGAAAAGAAACAGGACGATATGCGCCATGAATATCAGGCAGCTTATTTGGAGGATTCCGGAAAAATCAAGTTCCATATAGGAGATGTGCGGGATATCCAGAGTGTAAGAAATGCCATATATGGAGTAGATTATATCTTTCATGCAGCAGCCCTTAAGCAAGTTCCATCCTGCGAGTTCTTTCCTGTAGAGGCAGTGAAAACAAATGTGCTGGGAACAGAAAATGTTTTGACTGCTGCCATTGAAGCTGGTGTAAGAAAGGTGGTTTGTCTGTCCACAGACAAGGCTGCTTATCCGGTGAATGCAATGGGAACCTCCAAAGCTATGATGGAAAAAGTATTTATTGCTAAGTCACGAACCGTATTTTCGGATAAGACGCTGATTTGCGGGACCAGATATGGAAACGTGCTCTGTTCCCGGGGATCTGTAGTTCCTTTGTTTATAGATCAGCTCATGGCGGGAAAGGAGCTTACGGTTACAGAGATGGAAATGACCAGATTTCTTATGAGTCTGGAAGAGGCTGTGGAGCTGGTGATATATGCTTTCAAAAATGCGTCTGCAGGTGATATTATGGTGCAAAAGGCGCCTGCGTGTACCATTGGTGTACTGGCTCAGGCGGTATGTGAGCTCTTTGGTTTTGAACCTAAAATACATATTATAGGAATACGGCATGGGGAAAAAATGCATGAAACATTACTTACCAGCGAAGAATGTGCCAGAGCGGTGGATTTAGGAGAATATTATCGGGTTCCTGCAGACAATCGAGATTTAAACTATGATAATTATTTCAGCAAAGGGAATTTAAAGCAGGCAGATATTATGGAATTTACATCAGCCAATACAACACGCCTAAATGTAGAGCAGGTAAAATCAAAGCTAGCCGAATTGGCCTATGTTAAAGAGAAATTGATGAGATGGGAACAGAGAAAATGAAAATTTTAATCACCGGTTCAAATGGATTTATAGCTAAAAATTTAATTGAAGAACTGAGAAACAGAGGATATAAAGAGCTTCTGCTTTGTAATCGTAGTACGTCCAGGAAAGATTTGGAGAGATATATAGAGACTTGTGATTTTGTCATCCATTTGGCGGGAGTAAACCGACCTGTAGATGAGTCTGAATATCATACGGGAAATGCTGGGTTTACAGAAAAAATTGTAAATTTGTTGGTGAGCAGACATAAAAAAGTGCCTGTGATTTATTCATCCACTCTTTTGAATACAAAACATAAAGAATATGGAAAAAGTAAACGGGAAGCAGAGAGAGTGCTGCAGGAATACGCGAGACAGACAGGAGCATCATTGTATATTTTCCGCCTTCCCAATGTGTTTGGAAAATGGTGTCGTCCCAACTATAATAGTTTTGTGGCCACGTTTTGCTATGATGTGGCTCGTGATTTGGAAATCAATGTACATGATCCGGATGCTCAGGTTACATTAGTGTATATAGATGATGTTGTAAATGAATTCCTTTCATGTCTGGAAAGAGATCAGAGTACTGGAGAAGAATATCCCCAGATAGCTGAAAGCTATGAGACAACGGTAGGAGAAGTAGCTGCTAGGATTTTAGCTTTTAAAAGGGGAAGAGAAAGCTTGGAAATTCCCAATATCAAAGACCCCCTTGGAAAGAAACTATATAGCACATATCTGAGCTATCTGAAACCAGAAAATTTTAACTATAGATTGAAAATGAATCAGGATGAACGGGGATCTTTTACAGAGTTTTTGCACTTAAATGATCTGGGTCAGATCTCTGTCAATGTAGCAAAGCCAGGAATTGTAAAGGGAAACCATTGGCATAATACGAAAGTAGAGAAATTTCTGGTGGTAAGCGGAAAGGCTATGATTAAGTTTAAACATATAGTAACAGGAGAGATGACTGAATGTATAGTCTCGGAAAAACATCTGGAAATTATCGATATCCCTGTGGGATATACCCACAGCATTACAAATATTGGGGAAAAGGATCTGGTTACAATTATGTGGGCAAATGAAGTATATGATGCTGAAAAGCCGGATACCTATTATGAGGAAGTTTAGAATTATGAAGAAACTGAAATTAATGACAATCATAGGAACAAGGCCGGAAATTATCCGGCTTTCAGAGGTTATAAAAAAGTGTGATTTGTATTTTGACCATATTTTAGTCCATACAGGTCAGAATTATGATTATACATTAAACCAAATTTTTTTTGAAGACTTAAATTTAAGAGAACCGGATTTTTACTTGAATGTGGCGGGAAAGCATTTGGGCGAAACCATTGGGAATATTATCAGCAGAAGCTATGAGTTGATGTTGGAGCAAAGACCAGACGGATTGCTAATACTGGGTGATACAAACTCAGCGCTTTCTGCAATTTCAGCAAAACGTCTAAAAATCCCCATTTTTCATATGGAGGCGGGAAACCGGTGCTTTGATGAAAATTTGCCGGAGGAGACTAACCGGCGTATTGTGGACCATATTGCAGACATCAATATGTGCTATTCGGAACATGCCCGTAGATATCTGAATGGGGAAGGGACTGCAAAGGAACGGACTTATGTGACCGGGTCGCCTATGGCGGAGGTATTGCAGGTACATTTTGATAAAATCTTAAAGAGTCCTGTTTTGGAACGGCTTGGGTTGAAGAGCAGAGAATATATTCTTTTATCGGCTCACAGGGAAGAAAATATGGATCAGGAGCACAACTTTTATGAACTGATGGAGGCTGTCAACTGTCTGGCGGATACCTATCAGATTCCTGTCATATACAGTATGCATCCAAGAAGCAGAAATATCATTCAGAAGAGAGAATTTACTTTTCATCCTCTAGTTCGGGCCATGGAACCCTTTGGATTTTCAGATTATAATTTCCTACAGATGAATGCTAAATGCGTAGTGTCTGATAGCGGTACACTGCCAGAGGAAAGTACCTTTTTTAATGCAAAAGGATATCCCTTTGCAGCTGTGTGTATCCGTACATCAACGGAAAGACCAGAGGCAATGGATAAGGGGAATTTTATTCTGGCTGGAATTGGAAAGGAAAGTGTGTTGCAGGGAATTGATATTGCTATACGAATGAATGAAGCTGAGAATAGGGCTTCTGAGGTTCCGGATTACAGGGATGAGAATGTGAGTACCAAGGTGGTGAAGATCATTCAGAGCTATGTATCGATTGTGAATCGGATAGTTTGGAGGAAGTAAGTATGAAGGTGTTATGGTTGTGTAATATAGTTCTTCCTGATTTTAGTCAGGAATTCGGGATTAAAAAAAATCCTATTGGTGGCTGGATGACGGGAATGCTTCATGAGTTAGAGAAGAGAGAAGATGTGGATATTAGCTTATGCTTTCCGATTTATGATCCAAACAGGAAAAAGGATGGAGAATATAATGGACATAAGTATTATACGTTTTTAAGTAAAGACGTGGAAAAATATGATAATGAAATGATAAACGTATTTCAGAAGATACTAGAGGTTAGTAATCCTGATATCATTCATATTTGGGGTACTGAGTATCCTCATACCAGGGCTATGTTGATGGCTTGTAAAAGTAGAGGGATATTAGATAAGACTGTTGTTAATGTTCAGGGACTTGCTTTTATATGTGCAACGCATTATTTGTCTGGTATTCCTGAAGATTATCAAACATTGAAAATAGAAGGTCATACAAGTATAAAGGAGAAACAAGAGGAATTTGAACAACAAGGAATACATGAAATAGAGAGTTTAAAAATGATAAAGCATGTTATTGGCCGGACTGATTGGGATCAGGCATGTGTAAAAGCAATAAATCCTCAGGTTCAATATCATGTTTGTAATGAGATTTTACGAGATATATTTTATGAATATAAAGGAAGATGGAAGTTTGAAACATGTCAGAAGTATAATATTTTTGTTAGTCAGGCTTCCTATACCATTAAAGGCTTCCATTATCTGTTAAAGGCACTGCCTATTGTAATAAGACAATTTCCCGAAACACATGTTTATGTGGCGGGAAGAGATATGCTAAATTCAGAACAAATAGATTCATATGGTCTTTTAATAAAAAGTTTGATAGAGGAGTTAAACCTAGAAGGAGTTATTTCGTTTCTTGGAAAGTTAGATGGGAAGCAGATGGTAGAACAGTACCTAAAAGCGAATGTATTTGTGTCAGCATCCATGATAGAGAACGAATCCAATTCTTTAAGCGAGGCAAAAATATTAGGTGTTCCGTCTATAGCATCTTATGTTGGTGGAGTTTGTAATCGGGTTGAATCTGGTAAAGATGGCTTTTTATATCCTTATGACGAACCGGCTTTGTTGGCGTACTATATTTGTAAAGTTTTTGAAAACAAGGATAAATTGTGCGAAAAATTTTCTTTTCATTCGGTAGAGTCAATTATGAGGTATATTAATCCGAAGATAAATAGTGCTAAAAATTTAGAAATATATAGGAAAATACTTTGATAAGGATGAGAGCATTTGTGAACAATAACGGCCAGATCTGCTATTCTCATATTATTGGGGTGATAATGACAAGTTGTTAGAGAAAGAGTGAACAGATTGGGAGGAGAATAGATGCAACTAATTTCCATGTATCTACCACAGTTTCATAGAGTAAAAGAAAATGATAAATGGTGGGGAGAAGGGTTTACAGAATGGACGGCAGTAAAAGGAGCAGATAAGTTATATGATGGACATATACAACCTAGGGTTCCATTAAATGAAAACTACTATGATTTAATAAAAAGAGATACAATGGAATGGCAAGCAGATTTAATGCACCAATATGGAGTGGATGGACAATGTTTTTACCATTATTGGTTTAAAGATGGAAGACAGATTTTGGAGAAACCAGCAGAAAATCTTCTCCAATGGACAGATATTGACATGCCATTCTGTTTTTGTTGGGCTAATGAAACATGGGCTAGGACCTGGAGCAAAATTCAGGAAAAGAACGAATGGTCATTTCGGCATGAGGGAAAGAATAGGCCTTATGGTTCCGGAATATTATTGGAACAGCAATATGGTGAGGAGAAAGACTGGAGAATTCATTATGAATATTTAAGAAGATTTTTCAAAGATCAGAGGTATATAAAGAATGATGGAAAACCGTTATTTTTGATTTATAAGTCACGGCTTCTAATTTGTTTAGGAGAAATGTTGGCGTGCTGGAATCGATGGGCTATAGAAGATGGATTCGGGGGGATTTTTGTTATTGGAGCGAATACAGATTTTAATACAGAGAAACATCTGGATGGTGTTCTAAATCATGAACCACAAGATGCCATATTTCGAATTAAACCTAAAATAGAACAGGGGATTATGAAATATGGATACAAGGAGTTATGGGAAACTCTTTTGAAGACAGAAAGCTTTAGAGCGAATACGTATTATGGCGGGTTTGTTGGATATGATAATACTCCAAGACGCGGAAGAAGTGGAATTGTAGTGGAAGGAATGTCTCCAGATATTTTTCAAAAATATCTTTCTATGCTAATTGCAAAAAATGAGTCTGCAGGAAATGAATATGTTTTTTTAAATGCATGGAATGAATGGGGAGAAGGGATGTACTTGGAACCAGATATAGAAAATGGATATTCCTATCTGGAGGCAGTAAAGAAGGCTCGTGAAAATTATATAGAGTACCTAGATGACTATAATGAAGATAGTAAAATATTAAGTTTATCCTGGAAAAAAGAACTTGATTTCTATCGTGAAAAGGCTTTTCGGTATGAAAAATATTGGAAGATTTTTGATGCGTGGATGAATTTGCGGGAGCAGGGAAAAAAGATTGAAAACTATTTAGTGAGTGAGGATATTAGAAGGATTGGAATTTATGGTGTAGGGATGATGGGAAAGCATTTAATCACGGAGCTATCTGATAGCAAAGTAGAAGTAGTTTATGGAATTGATCAAAATGCGGAGCTTATAAAAGATTATATTCATATCTATCGTCCCGATGAAGTGATTCCTGATGTTGATGCTATAGTGATTACTGCATTGTTTGAAGTTGAGAAAATCAAGAAAAATATAGAAGGAAAACGGAATTGTAAAATTTTATTACTGGAAGAAATAATTACAGATTTAAATGAAAACAGAGGGTAGCGATAGACGAGATGGATAGTAAACATAAAATTTTATTATGGGGAATTGGGCAGGAATATAATCGTGTAATAAATGCTTTAAAGTATTGGGAAGATCAAAATGCAATAGAGATTGTGGGAGTGACGGATAAGAATATACCAGATTTAGAAGAAATAGACGGCTGGAAGGTTTATAAAACAATTGAAATCCATGAACTAAATATAGACTACTATCTTGTGATGTCCGAAAAATATTTTTTGGAAATTTCAAAAGAGTTATTGGTATTGGGCGTAAATAAAAATAAGATATTAAATTCTAAAATTCTAGGTATTCCCTATTTTAGCTGGGAAAAATATCTGTTGGTTCAGAAGGGAGATTTGAGCATTATATGCAATAATTGTGTAGGTGGAATTATTTATAACACATTGGGTATGGAATGTTTATCCCCATGTAAAAATTTGTCTATCCCAGATGAAAGCTTTCTCAAACTGACTCAGAATTTAGAAAAGTATATGTCGTTAGAACTTGAATTTAAACGCTGGCAAAGGGATCCTCATAGTCAGAAAGATTTCCCTGTAATGAAGCTGGATGACATAGAAATATGGTGTAATCATGATGAGTCTATTAGCGAAGCCCAAGATAAATGGGATCGGAGAAAGAAAAAAATAAATTTTAAGAATATTATGCTTATTATGTATACAGAGACAGAAGAGACGGGAAGAAGGTTTTTAGATATAGAGCAATATAAAAAAGTATTATTTGTTTCTGAAAAAAGTACTTTAGAAGGAAAAGATGTTTATCGTTTGAAGATGTTTCCTGGACAGAAAGAGTTTTGGGAGACAGTAAACAATAGCGCCACCTTGGGAAAAAGTAGCTGTAACTATCGCATATTAGATATGTTAGTTGGGAAGAAAGTATACAGAAACAGAGATAGGAAGGCGAGTATATGAGAATTGTTGTCTTTGGAGCAGGAAAGTTCTATCAGAAAAGAAAAGAGGAGCTATTGTCTGACATAGATGTTGAACTGGTTGCAATAATAGATAATAATCAATACATACAAGGAACATATATGGATCATGTTCCTATTCTTGGAATAGAACAGCTTGAGGCACTTGACTATGATATTGTTATTCTTATGAGTGCAAAAGCAAGTGAAATGAAAATTCAACTTTCTAAATTAGGTGTTGATCCGAAAAGAATATGGTATTGGGAAAGATTTAAAAGTGAGAAAGAAAAAGGAAGATTTTATTTTCATTGTGGGGATTTGACTCACCGTTCATGGAAAAAAAAGGTTCTGTTTATTTCCAACGATCTCGGATATAGTGGAGGTGCTTTGGCAGCAGTCTATGCAGCTCTAGCGCTTCAAGAGCGACATTACAAAGTAGTACTTGCCGCTCCAGGAGGAAATTCTGTTTTTATCAAAGAAATAAAAGAGCGTGGCTTAAATATCATGATATGTCCAGCACTGCCGTATCTTTATGAGGAAGAGCTTGCATTTATTGAGCAGTTTGATGCTGTAATTGTGAATGTATTTCCCATGATCTTGTGCGCCAGTGAAATCAGTAAAAGAAAGCCTGTGGTTTGGTGGATTCATGAGGCTAGCGATTTTTATCAAACAACGCGGGTACAATTTGCTGAATATGCAAGGGAAGAACAGTTGGAGAATATTGATATCTATGCTGTAAGTCGCATAGCACAAGCAAATTTCAATCACTATTTTCCTAAAAGGATTTCCCAAACACTTGCTTATGGAATTCCGGATGAATGTTTGAATATTCCCCAAACAAATAAAGGAGATAAAATATTATTTGCTATCATTGGCGGCGTAACACCCAGAAAAGCACAGGATATATTTTTGGAAGCAGTAAAAGGAATAAAGGAGGAACTTAGGAAGAAGGCATTGTTTTGGATTATTGGTTCATTAGCACAAGATTCTTACTGCAATAAGATAAGAGATATGGCTTCTGATGATTCCTCTATCATATTTTGGGGAGAAATGCCACGGGTAGAGATTGAAAAAGCTTTTTTTAGTATAGATGTGCTTGTCTGTCCTTCTTGGGAGGATCCCCTTCCTATTGTAGCTACAGAGGCAATGATGTATGGTAGACCCTGTATAGTGTCAGAATCAATTGGAACGGTTGATTATATTATGGAAGGCCGGAATGGTCTCATTTTTCCTACGGGAGATAGCAAAGCATTGTCTGCAAAAATGGAGTGGGTAATTCAAAACAGTGAACAGTTATCGCAAATGGGAAAAAATGCTAGACAAACCTATGAAAAATATTTTACCATGGATGGCTTTGGAGAAAGACTGGAGGCAGCATTACAGAATTCATTGAAAAATAGACCATAAATTGTTGTTTGGAAAGGGAAAGAACATGAATATCATTGACTTTTCAATAGAAAAGGGAAAACATATTTCGAAGAATACGAATTTAAATCAGCAGACATGGAGCGATTTTGAAAAGGAAGCATTCAATAAGCGTGTGATTTTGTTTGGAGGAGGTGCATGTGCTGGGGGCTATTTTAAAAGATATGGGGATAGTTTAATTTTAGAAGGAGCAATTGATAACGATAAGAGAAAGCAAGGGCTTTGTTTAGATGAATTAATTCCAGAGGCCTTTGAATTAGAAGCAGGAAAAACAGAAATTTCAGATGTTTCACTGTTGGATCTCTATAATCAAGACGAAATTGTGATTGTTATTACAAGTACTAATTTTTATGAAGAAATAGCATTACAGCTAGAACAAATAGGAATTAAAAGCTATTTTGTGTTGCTGATCATGGAGGCAAACAGAAGATTTTCCTTAAATACAGAGTTGAAATCAAGTGATAATGAGGTGCTGGAAAAGATACAATTTGCAGAATATTGCTGTCAAGAGAAAAGTATTAACAGAAAAAAAATATTTTTCAAGGCATATGGGGATTATACAGACCACGGAAAATATATTACAGAGGCATTGTTGAAAATACGAAGTGATTTAGATCTTGTATGGGCAGTTACAGATCTGGGTACAGATGTTCCGGAAGGTGTCAGAAAAGTATTTATGGGAAATTGGAAGCGTTTTATCTATGAGATGGAGACTTCCATAATGTGGATATTTGACCTTCCGGTTCCTGAATATGTTATAAAACGTCAGGGTCAGCTATATATTCAGACAAAGCATTGGTCTAGTATTACCCTGAAAAAGTTTTATCTGGATGCATCCACGTTTCAAAAAGTACCAGAGAAGATAGAGGTTTGGAAAAGAGAAAGGGAGTTGATTGACCATATTATTACTGGAAGTGATTTCGATACCGTCTCCTGTCGGAGAGGTTTTGAGTTTCAGGGAGAGGTACTGCAATATGGTTCTCCGCGTTCTGATGGATTATTTCATGAGAAGGAAAACAGAAATAAGGTATATGAGTATTATCATTTAAAGAAAAATTGTAAAGCTCTTATATATGCGCCTACCTATCGTTTTAGTAAAGAATATGGAAAAACGGTTCCAGAATCACGTAATGTTGAGCTGAATTTTGAATTAATTAAAAATACTTTGGAAAAACGCTTTGGTGGAGAGTGGTACATATTAGTCAGACTGCATCCCTCCCTGGCTAATGACTTTGAAAAGGCTGGGACACCGGAGTTTGTTATTGATGTAAGCTTGTATGGAGATAGTCAGGAATTGATATCCGCTTCTGATATTCTAATTTCTGATTATTCAAGCATTATGTTTGAAGCAGCATTTGTAAAGAAACCCGTGTTTTTGTTTGCCACAGACCTGCAGGATTATATTGCAAACGAATATGAGCTGTTAATCCCCTATCATGAGCTTCCTTTCCCGGTGGCGGAATCAAATGAGGAGCTGGAACAAAATATTCTGAAATTGAATCTGGAGTCGTATAAAGAAAATGTGGAATCCTTTCTGGACAGGTATGGAGTTCATGAGGATGGTCATGCCAGCGATCGGACAGCGGCCTTTATTTCAGATTGGATTCAGAAAAATGAGGTGAAAGAATGTCGGTTATATCGGTCTTAGTCCCGGTTTACAATGTAGAATCATATTTGGAGCAGTGTATAGACAGTTTGATCCATCAGACCTTTCAGGACATAGAGATCCTCTGTGTGGATGATGGCTCCACTGATGGCAGCGGAGATATTTTGGATCGATATGCCTGTTCTGATTCCAGAATTAGGATAATACATAAAGAGAATACAGGATATGGAAATACCATGAATGTAGCCCTGGATCATGCCATAGGCGATTATATTGCTATTTTAGAGAGCGATGATTTTGCAGAACCAGATATGTTACAGAGATTGTATGATGCAGCGGTTGCGCAGCAGGCAGATGTGGTAAAGGGAGACTATTTCCACTATTTAAATAGAGAGGACACCTTTGTGAACCGCCTAAGGAGCTATAGAAAGAGAGAGATTGTAAATGTTAATTCCTGTCCGGACATTTTGAATCTGGCGGATTCTATTTGGTCCTGTCTTTATAAGCGTTCTTTTCTTACAGACCACAAAATCCGCTTTCATGAGACAAAAGGGGCCTCTTTTCAGGATATTTCCTTTTCGCTTCAGGTATGGCTCCAGGCAGAACGGATATATTTCATAAAGGAGCCGCTGCTGCATTACCGCAGGGATAATCCGGCTTCTTCTATGAATAATCCTTCTAAGTTGTATTGTGTATTTGATGAGTATGAGTGGATAGAAGAGACACAAAAGGAAATTCTGGCTTCTTCTCCTGTAATACGCAGTTATTTAATTGCGTCTAAGTATCGAGATTATCTGAATCATTACTATCGTGTAGGAGTACAATATCAATATGCCTTGCTGGTAAGACTGGAACAATCTTTATTAAAGGATAAAGAAAAGGGCTGTTTGGATGAGGCTTCCTTTTTGCCTGCTGTCTGGAAACAAATTTCGGAGATAGAAATTGATAAAAACGCCTTTTTTAAGCAAACCGCCCGCTCTGTTCCCGACGCCAGACTGACTACCTGCAATTTTAAAAACGGACAGATTTACGGAGAGGCCTTTTTCAAGGAGCTGAGCTCCTATCCGAAGCTTTTTATCTATGGTGCCGGACAAGTGGGAAAACGCTTGGCAGAAGCGGTTCAAAAGCGTGGGGGTAAGGTAGATGGCTTTCTTGTAACCCAAATGATAGAGGGACAGACAGATTGTATGGGAATCCCAGTATGGAAGGTGGAACAGGCAGCTCCTCTGGCGGATCACTGTGCAGTGGTCATTGCTGTAACCGAGTGGAGCCAATATGAGCTCTATGGAATTCTGGAGCAGTATAGATTCCGCCACATTTTTAGGACGGATGATGCGGTGCGCAAAATTATGTGACAAAAATGAGGAAAAGGGATAGCTGACATGGAAGAAAGGATAAGAGAAATTCGCAAGGGCCTGCTGCGATGGTATGATTTTAAACCGGACAGCAGAATCTTATATATAGGAAGGGAAACAGATCCACTTGTAGAATTACTGACCGAGACTGCAGCAAATGCGGATATGATCGTTAGGGACTGGCAGGAGACGCTTTCGGAGGAATGGATAAAAGAACAAGGCGGAACCTTTGATTATCTGATCTCTGTTACACACCTGGAAAAAAGTATACACCCCATGGAAGTTCTCTCGGCATGGAAGAAGCTGCTAAAGCCGGAGGGACATATGCTTTTGGGCATGAATAACCGTCTGGGACTTCGGTATTTCTGCGGAGACCGGGATACTTATACGGGACGCAGTATGGACAGTATAGAGGATTATAAAGGGGCTTATGTGAGCAAGGCAGATTCCTTTTCCGGGAAGACCTATGACAAAGATACCCTGGGAAAAATGCTGAGGGAGGCAGGCTTTCTCCAAGTTCGGTTTTTTTCCGTTCTTTCGGATCTGGAGAATCCGGCCTTGATTTACGGAGAGGACTTCCTGCCCAATGAGGATCTGGCCAATCGGCTGTTTCCTACCTATAATCATCCAGAGACTGTATTCCTGGATGAGGAGCCCTTGTACGATAGTCTGATCCGAAACGGCATGTTTCATCAGATGGCAAATGCCTATCTGATTGAGTGCTCTGCGAGCGGAGGGATTTCGGATGTTTGCCATGTGACCAGTTCCCTTGAGAGAGGGCGGGAGGACGCGCTTCTAACTATTATACATAAGTCTGGAATCGTTGAGAAACGTGCAGCCTATCCGGAGGGACGAGAGCGTCTGCAGGCATTGGAGGTCCATGGGAAAGATTTGAGGGCTCATGGGCTCTCGGTGGTGGAAGGCCGGGTAGAGCATGGAGCATATAAAATGCAGTATGTAGACGCCCAGGGAGGGCAGCTCTATCTGAAAGGACTTCTGCAGAGAAGTAAGGAGGAATTTTTTAAGGCCCTGGATCATTTTCGGGATTTGATTCTTCAGTCCTCTGAGATCGAAAAGCCGGATCTGGGTGACGGAGAAGGGGCGATCCTGCGAAAAGGATATCTGGATCTGGTGCCTTTGAACAGCTTTTTTGTGAATGGTGAGTTTGTATTTTACGATCAGGAATTCTGTGAGGAGCATTATCCGGCTAATGTTTTGATTTTTCGTATGATCGGCAGTTTTTATCTGGGAAATATTGTGGCTGCTAAGCTTCTTCCGGTTACAGAGCTGTATGACCGGTATGGATTGACAAAATATCTGGAGCGCTGGCAGAGCATGGAATGGAAATTCCTAGGAAATCTGCTAAAGAGAAGAGAGTTGCGGGTTTATTATGAGAAATGCAGGCGTGACCCAGATCTTGTCAATGCTAACCGTCAAAGAATGAATTACTCGGAAGGAGAGTATCAGCGGATTTTTGGAGATATCTTTAAGGGAACAGAGGCCAGAAAGCTGGTGCTGTTTGGATCGGGACTCTTTGCCAAGCGGTTTCTGGCTATGTATGGGAAGGATTTTCCCATCTGGGCCATAATTGACAACAATGAAGCTCAGTGGGGGCAGAAGATAGATGGGATTGAGATACGCTCACCGAAAATTCTTACGGAATTAAAACCGGATGAATGTAAGGTGTTTATCTGCATAAAAAATTATCTTTCCGTGATGAAGCAGCTGGAGGATCTGGGAATGAGGAACTACAGTATTTTCGATCCCTCCAAGGCATATCCAAGAGTCCATAAAGCCTCTGTTTTGCAGGAAGAAAGAGAGAAAGCCGGAAGTGGGGTGAAGAAATATCATATTGGATATGTGGCCGGGGTGTTTGATATGTTTCATGCAGGTCACCTGAATCTGCTTCGGAGGGCAAAGGAGCAGTGTGACTATCTGATTGTTGGTCTGGTTTCGGATGAGGGTGTATACCGGAAAAAAGAGAAATATCCTGTGATACCCTGCGAAGATCGGGTGGAGATTGTGCGTGCCTGCCGGTATGTGGATCAGGCGGAGGAACTTCCTGTCTCCTGTGATGGGATTCGGGATGCCTGGAAGCTGTTCCAGTTTGACTGCCAGTTTACGGGAAGTGATTATACGGATCACCCTAGCTGGCTGGCGGATAAGGAGTATTTGGAAAAGCAGGGGGCGGAACTGGTATTCTTCCCTTATACGGAGAGAGTAAGTTCTACAAGTCTCAGGGAAAAGCTTAAGGAAGAGGGGAGATCCTAGGTGGAAAAGATGCCATTTATTTCGGTAATTGTTCCGGTATACAATGCCAGTAGGTATTTAAAGGAGTGTGTGAAAAGTATCCAGGAACAGTCCTATGAGAATCTGGAGATCATTCTTGTTGATGATGGATCTACGGATGGTTCAGCGGGAATCTGTGATGATTTTGCTAGGGAAGACAAAAGGATCCGAGTAATCCATCAGGAGAATTTGGGAGCGGCTGGAGCGCGAAAGAACGGAATTTTGTCTGCCACAGGAGAGTATATTTGTTTTGTAGATGCAGATGACCGGATTGATAATGGAATGATGGATTTTTTTAGAAAAAGCATAGGGAAGAGTGATCTTCTTACTTCGGGTTGTAGGTGTGAAATAGCGATTGGTGAATATGAGATTTGGACCGATTCGTTGGAAGAAGGACTTTATGACACAGATAGGGCGAGGAAGTATTTTATTGAAAATATGATTGTGTTTGAAAATCGTTTTCGGGCAGGTGTGCAGCCGTATTTATGGGGGAAGTTTTATCGCAGAGCAATTATACAGGAGGTAATTCAAGATATTGATATATCAATTGTATACTCGGAAGATCGGGATCTTTTATTCCGCTACATTTTAAAATCTAAAAGTATTCGTATATCTCACAAGTGTTTTTACGATTACCGTTATAATCCCAGATCTATCATGCGGACTATAAATAAGAACTTCATGAGTGATCTGAATAAATTGTATTTGTCGTTGGAAAAAGCTTTTGTTGGACATCCTCAGGAGGAGTGTCTTATAAATCAATTACAGCAGTTTCTTGTTTCGCGCATGTATCTGATTCCCTCTTTCATGGGATTTTCTTCAGATGCGCAAATTTCTGGCTATGTATTTCCATTTTCGGAGCTAGAGAAGGGGAGCAGGGTTATTTTATACGGTGCAGGAAAGGTAGGGAAGCGCTATTATCAGCAGATTTACAGGCAAAATCAACTTCAAATTGTTTTGTGGGTGGATAAAAACTGGAGGGATTATGATGAGAGCTCTTGGCCTGTAGTATCGCCGGAAAGGATTAAGAAATTGCGGTATGATTATGTGGTAGTCGCAGTAAAAAAGGAGATGCTGGCAAAGGAAATCAAAAGGGAGCTGGTGGGAATTGGTGTCCCAGAAAATCGGATCTTATGGAGAGAGCCTGTGATTTTTTAGAGTTTTCTCGAAAATAATATTAAGAATTATGAAGGGAGAAATGTTGCATGAAAAAATTTTATGAGGCAGTAGAGGAAATCAAAGCCCAAAATGATCTGGAAATGTTCAGAATGATATTCTGAGGAAGAAAAGAAGAAGCTGATTATATTTGGTGCAGGTAACTGTGGTCATCGCATATATAATTTACTACATAACGTATCTATTAAAGTGGAATGTTTCTGCGATAGTAAATTGGGTGGAAGTGTAGATGAAATTACAAAGCTTAATATAACTCAAACTTCCCACATTAAAAATGGGATTTGCTCCTTGAAAAATCAATACTTTAGCTCACAAAATAGCGCTCAGGCAGCCGCTGAACCGCACTCC